>JADGPB010000412.1 GCA_017882655.1 Propionibacteriales bacterium | reverse complement strand
AGGTAGCTGTTGTCGGAGGTGAGAGGCAGCAACGTCATCGCGCCGATGACCCCCGCGACGGCGGTGGCGATCCAGATCCTGTCGACGGCGCGCATCACATGTACTCCCCGACCCTGTCCAGGTTCGTCCACGCGTCCATGACCTCCATGCCTGCGGTCACCTCGATGACCCGCCATCCGACGCTGCGCATCCGGTCGAGCGCGGCCAGGTGCTCGTCGTACTGCTCCGGCGTGCTCCGGTCGCCCCGCGAGGTGAAGGTGTCGGGGTCGAGCACGAACGCGAAGCACCGGGCGCGGTTGCGCTGGGCTCCGAGCAGGACCTCCACGTCACCGGGAGTGAGCCGTCCGAGGATCGACACCATCAGCTGGCCGCGCTGACCGAGCGCTGCATGCTCGACGGTACGGGTCAGGGTGGCGCGGGGCGATGTCGTGACGTCGGTCATGGAGTCGATGATCTGCTGGCGGGTCACCGTGGCATGGGTCATGCGGTCCCCGAGGACCATGGAGCCGCCCGCATCGAACAGGTCGACCCGGAAGCCGGCGTCCACGAAGTGCAGAGCGATCGAGGCGCCCGCCGACACGGCCCACTCGAACGAGCTGCCGCGGCCCGTACCTGCGTGGGCGCACGAGCGCGAGTCGAGGATGACGGTCGCGGTCGGGTCCCAGGCCTGCTCCTCGCGACGTACGAAGAGCTCGCCGCGTCGGGCTGTCGTGCGCCAGTGGATGCGGCGTACGTCGTCGCCCGGGTGGTACTCACGGACCAGCACGTCGTCGGAGCCGATGACACCGGCCTTCTGGGGGAGCGCGTCGCCGGTGGAGCCGCTGCCACTGACCGTACGCATCATCGGCAGGGGCACGATCCGCGGAGTGATCTGTACCTCGCTGGTCGCGCTGAAACGCCGGTCGAGCTTGACGAGCTGGAACGGGTCGGTGGCCCGTACGGTCAGAGGTCCCGTACGGAACCGGCCGCGGCGCAGACCCGCCATGGGGTACGTGATCTCGCGGCGCCACTCGCCTGCGAACCGGTGGACCGTGAAGCGCGGCGGTCGGCCGAGGCCTCGGGGCACATCGTCCTCGAAGTGGAGCAGGCCTGTCGGTAGCTGCCCCGACTTGGTGATGACGAGCTCGCCCACGAGCCGATCGCCGACGATCGCTTCCTGCGGTACGACCCGGCGCTCGCAGGTGAGCCGCAAGCGGCTACGGGCGACGACGAGGATCGCGACCAGCGGCAGCAGGAACAGGAACAGGCCGAACCAGAGCACGTCCCGCTGGCCGAAGAGGACGCCGCCGAGCAGCAGCACGGCGCCGACCACGACGAACGTCTTGCCGCGTAGCGTCAGCAGAAGCCAGGGGTTGTACCTCACGTCACCTACCTCTTGTCCGGGACCGGAACCGACTGCACCGCCTTCGTGATGATCTCTGACACCGACCGCCGGGAGAGCTGGGCTTCGGTGGAGGGCAGCGTCCGGTGGGCGAGCACCGAGACCGCGAGGTCGGCGATGTCGTCCGGAAGGACGTAGTCGCGGCCGGAGAGGGCCGCTTTGGCGCGTCCGGCGCGCAGCAGCTGCAGGCTCGCGCGAGGAGATGCTCCGAGGCGCAGGTCCCTGCTCTGCCGGGTCGCGGTGACGATGTCGATGAGGTACTTCTTCACCGCGGGAGCCACGTACACGCCACGTACGGCCACGATCAGCGAGTGGATCGTCTCCGCGTCCGTCACGGGTTGAAGACGCGCCAGAGGGTCGCTCGAGCCGTGGTTGTCGAGCATCTCGATCTCCGCCGCGACGGTGGGATAGCCCATCTCGATGCGGGCCATGAACCGATCGCGCTGGGCCTCGGGGAGCGGGTAGGTGCCCTCCATCTCGATCGGGTTCTGCGTCGCGATGACCATGAACGGGGTCGCGAGCACGTGGGTCACGCCATCGACCGTGACCTGTCGTTCCTCCATCGACTCGAGCATGGCCGACTGGGTCTTGGGTGAGGCGCGGTTGATCTCGTCACCCACGACGATGTTGGCGAAAATGCCGCCGGGCTTGAAATCGAAAGTCCCGGTCGCCTGGTTGTAGACCGACACGCCCGTCACGTCGCTGGGCAGCAGGTCGGGGGTGAACTGGATCCGCCGGACGGTGGAGGCGATCGAACGGCCCAAAGCCTTCGCCAGCATGGTCTTGCCGACACCTGGCACGTCCTCAAGCAGCAGGTGTCCTTCCGCGAGCAGGACAACCATCGCCATGTCGATCGAGCCGCGTTTGCCCTCGATGACGCCCTCGATGGCGCTGCGCACCGTGCCCATGATGTCCAGCACGTCGCCCAATGACAGCTTCTCAATCACAGTTCCGACCACGTTCCCCTCCTCGCGATCTCGTCCCCTTGTCGTCGAAACCCTACGCGAGACCACCCAACCACCGCAGGGCGCACGGCTGCTCTTCCTATGGCGGTGGTTGTTGCGGGTCCTGATGGTGGGGAGACATGGCCCATAAACGTGGCCAAAGTGGGGCGAAGTGGGTTACTGTGGGTCGCGGTGGGGCAGGCGGGTCCGTCAGTGGAGCGAAAGGAGGGACTCTTCTCATGGCTAGACGGCTTGGGGGGACGTACTTCCCGAAACTCGACGACAAAGGCCGCCTCACTCTGCCGGCCAAGTACAGGGAGCACTTCGCGGATGGCGTCGTGGTGACCCGAGTGCAGGAGGGCTGTCTCGCCGTCTACGACGTGGAGACGTTCGACAGCCTCGATGCGAGGTTCGAAGCTCGTGCGACCAGCGAGGCCGATGTCCGCGCTTACCAGCGCTGGCTGAACTCCGGATCTCACGACGATGTCCCAGACAGGCAGGGGCGGATCACCCTGCCTGCGCCGCTTCGAGCGTTCGCCGGTCTCGATCACGACGTCGTCGTGCTCGGCGCCGGCGATCGGGTCGAGGTCTGGGAGCCGGAGCGGTGGCAGCAGCAATCCGCGCAGCTGGACGAGGTGTTCTCCACGTAGCCGCAACCGCGGCGAGGAGCGAGAAGGAAAGGCTCCGTGCCTTCCGGCTTCGATCCGATAGCCCGC
>JADGPB010000411.1 GCA_017882655.1 Propionibacteriales bacterium | reverse complement strand
GGCACGTCGACCCCGCTCATGGCGATGCGGCCCTTGTCGTCGATGCCCATCACTGCGGCACCCGGCCACAGCCTGGCGACCGCGGCAGCATCGCGCCGGATCCCGTCGAGCCGGTCGATCACACTTGCGTCAGTCCAGAAGGCCACACCTGAGTGCCTACAGGATGGAGCAGGCCCGGGCAACCGATGGTCAACGGCCGAGACCGCCGACGAGCGCCTCGATGCCTTCGCGACCGGGCAGGTCGGCGACCAGATCGAGACGGTCGTCGCGTACGTGGTAGAAGCCAGCGGCCACGCGCGCAACGTCCAGATCGTTGAGCTCCGCCCACGCCAGCCGGTACAGCGCGAGCTGCAGCGGGTCCGGCGGGGACGAGCCGGTCTTCCAGTCGACGACCAGCGCGTCGTACCCGAACGGGGTCACGGGGCTACGCCCGTACGCCGCGTCGATCCGGCCACGCACCACCTCCGTGCCCACCAGCAGCGAGAACGGGAACTCGCACACCGTCGGCAGGACTTCCCCGAAGCGGCCCTCGGCGAACGCGCGGCACATCTCGCGCAGCTCCGCGTCGGGGGTGTCGTCCTCGACGTCGAGCAGCTCGTCCGGATCGATGAGCGTCGGTGAGGCGAAGTGCCGCAGCACCCATTCGTGGAACCGGGTGCCGAACCTCCCCGACCGCGACGGTGGCCTCGGCATCGGGCGGGCCAGCCGCGCCGCGAGGTCATCTGGGGCCGACACCCCGAGCATGACCTCCGTTGCCGTCAACGAGTCCGGCAGCCGCACGTCGACGACACGGATGCGCTGGCGTCGGGACTCTTCGAGCAACGCCGTAGCGTCGGTCTCCCACGCCGCGAGCCGGGTCGCCACCTCGTCCGGCGCGACAGCGATGAGGTTGGCGACCTCGTGTCGTGATGCCTCGGCCTCGGTGGACCCCTGCCTCAGGCGGCTCACCATCGCTGCAGCGGCACGTCGCCTGCTCGCCAGATCCGGATCGGCGGGCGCCGGCCAGGGCACGGCCTCGGTCGCGATGCTGAGCGGGTTCGTGGCGTCCTCGAAGGCAGGGGTGCCGTCCCCGCCGAGCGTGAGGAAGTACGGACTGGGCGCCCGTCGTCGTACGTCCCCCGCGCGCCACGCGTGGGTCGAGGCGACGAGCAGGTGACGCGCTCGCGTGACCGCCACGTACGCCAGCCGGTCCTCCGCGCGCCGGTTCTCCGCGCGCAGCGCCTCGTCGTACGCCTTGAACCCTGCGTCGGTCGCCTCGGCCAGCTGCGCGATGGACCCCGCGTCGCCGCGCAGCTCGGCGGGAAGCGCGTGCGCCGCACGTACCCAGTTGTCGGTGACCCGATCCGAGGGGAACGTCTTGTCGCACAGCGCCGGCAGCACGACCATGTCCCACTCGAGGCCCTTCGCCCGGTGGATGGTCAGCAGCTTCACGGAGTCGGCGCGGCTCGGAAGTGCCTGATCGAGCCCGGTGCCGTGCTCGAGCTCGGCGTCGAGGTATCCGAGCAACCCACGGACTGTCGCGTCCGAGTCCACGGAAGTGAAGTCCGCCACCGCGTCCAGGAAAGCGCCCAGCTGAGCCGCCGCTCCCGGTCCGCGCGCCGCCACCAGCTCGACCTCGACGCCCAGCGTCGAGGTCACCCGTCTCACGAGATCGCCCACGGGTTCCGTCGCGTGCCGGCGCAGCATCGCCAGCTCAGCCCCCAGCGCCGCGAAACGTTCGCGTGCCTCGGGCGAGACCGGTGCTTCCCCGAGATCGGTCATCGCCTCGGCGAGCGAGACCGACTCGCTCGGGTCGGTGTCCGAGACAGCTGCCTCAAGGTCAGCCTCGAGGCTCCCGTCGCCGTCGGCCCAGGGCGCTCGAGTGCGCGCAAGCTCCTTCGCCCGCCGGCCCAGCAGCTCGAGATCACCCACACCGATCGCCCACCGAGGCCCGGTGAGGAGTCGTACGAGATCGGGGTTGGCCGCCACGTCGTCCACGAGCCGGAGCGTGCTCACGACATCGGCGACCTCAGGGAGCGTGAGCAGCCCCCCGAGCCCCACGATCTCCGCCGGTACGTCCCGGTCGAGGAGCGCCGCGTAGATCGCCCCGATGTCCGCGTTGCGTCGCGCCAGCACGGCCGTCTGGTTCCACGCGGCGACCTCGGACTCGTGCGCGGCCACGATCCGGTCGACGACCCAGGAGACCTCCTCGGGCCACGTCGAGAAGGCGCGGGACTCCACCTGGCCGGGCGCTGTGCCGTCCGGGGCGCGGAGAAGCGTGCGTCCCAGGTCGTACGCGATCGTCTCGTCGGCGCGCAGCGGCGCGGCCAGCTCGTTGGCGACGTCGAGGATGCGTGGTCCGCTGCGGCGGTTGATCGTGAGCGGCAGCACGGTGGCCGGGCGCGCGTCGGACAGCGGGAAGTCGGTGGGGAACGCGAGGATGTTGCTCGCAGCCGCGCCGCGCCAGCCATAGATGGCCTGGAACGGGTCGCCGACGGCCGTGACTGGATGGCCTTGGCCCTCTTCGGGGGTCGGGCCGGAGAACAACCCCTTGAGCAGCAGGGCCTGGGCGGCCGACGTGTCCTGGTACTCGTCGAGCAGCACCACCTGGTAGGAGTCACGGAGCTGCTGCGCCACCTGCGGCACGCGGGTCGCGATCCGCGCCGCGGACGCCATCTGGTCGGAGAACTCGACGTAGCCGAGGCGGCGCTTGAGCTCGGAGTACGACCGGACGAGCGATGCCAGCTCGAGCCGCTCCCTGGCCGCAGCCTCGGCCCGCTTCACGGACTGGTAGACGTTGCCGCGCCAGGTGGGGGCGTCGGCCAGCTCCAGTACGAACGCGCGTGCCTGTTCGTCGAGCGCCGCGTCGTCGACGAGGTGCGACTGCAGCTGTGAGTCGAGCGCCAGGACGCGCTCGGTGACCGACTCGGGCCGCAGCCGCGACAGCTCTTCGAAGGGACCCGCGGCAGCTGTCACCACCCGTGACGCGAGCCGGTACCGCGCGGCGCCCGTGATCATGGTCGGGTCGGTCTCGTACCCCAGCCAGAGGCCGTGCTCGGACACCAGCCG
>JADGPB010000410.1 GCA_017882655.1 Propionibacteriales bacterium | reverse complement strand
CGCGAGAGGTTGTACGCCGCGACGAGTTGCCGAGCCTCCCGCAGGAGAGCCTTCGTCCCATCGGACTTGACGTCTTTGGCCGCCTTGACCAGATAGAACGCTGGCGTAGCCACGAGCAGGTCACGGGCCGCCTCGTCGGCGATGGCGTCGCGGACCATCGCGTGTGCCTCGGGCCCGTACAGCAGGCGGAACTGTGGCTTGGCCGTTCGGGTCTTGTGCTCGGTGTCGTAGAGCGTCCACTCGTGGAGCGAGACGATCCCCTGCCAGGGTGCCTCGACGAGCTGCTCGCCGAGCTCGATGGCCTTGGCCAGGACGACCTCCCCCTCGGCGGTGAGGAGGGCGACCCTGCCGATCTCCCGGAGATACATCCGGACCGGGTCGTCGATCCCGAGCGCGTCTGGGGCGAGCTCCTCGAGCTCGTCGGCCGCGGGCTCGCTGAGCTCGCCTGCCGTCGGCTCCTCCAACGCCTCGTCGTCGAGCGTGGCCGGAGCATCGGTCCCGAGTGCGCGTGGCTCGGTCCGATCCTGATTGACCACCTCGACACTGATGACGCCTGCGTCAGCGGGCGGCATTGGCAGGTGGAGATCGGCTGGGTCGGCGGCATTCGCGGGAGGGACCGCAACGGCACCGGCACCTGCGGCACGACGGCGGAGTGTCCGGGCGCTGGCCAGCTTGACGACCGGGAGCGACCCCGCTCTCAGGCCCAGCACCGCTCTTGTGATCCCGTGCCTCCCGGACAACTCCCAGCTGATCGCCGCCCCCACTCTACGCTCACCCCGGCTCGGCGTCGGGGCTCGATGGGGATTGCGAGACAGCCGGCAACCGGGGCAGCCACACGATCAGTGGATCGTGTCCGACCGCCCGGGATCCCGTTGCAGCAGGACTCTGAGGGGCACGACTACAGTCGACCGCGACATCGGGAGGTGCCTCGTGTGCGAGACTCGTCTCGTGCCGTGCTTGCGTGATGGCCCAGAGATGATCGAGCGCTTCCTAGCGCTCGTCGACGGGCGGTGCGCTCCGTGATCGAGATCGATCGAGAGGTGGTCATCGCTCGCCAATCGAGCGTTGTGTTCGACTACCTCGCCGATGTCGGCAACTACCCGCGCTGGCAGCCGGCCATCGAGCGCGCCGAGCAGGTGACCCCGGGCACGCCAGGCCTTGGAACACGAGTCAGACTCATCCTTCGAGGCCCGACCGGGCCAACCGAGGTGCTCGGTGAGATCGTCGCGTTCGACCGGCCAGCCGGGCTCGCGATCCGCTCGCTGACCGGACCGGCCGAGATCGAGGCCCGCTGTGGGCTCGACGCTGCCGGTGCCGACGGCGTCGGGACCCGCCTTCGCCTGACGGCTTCCATCGAGCTCAAGGGATTCCTTCGCTTCGCCGAGGGGCACGCCCGCACGCTAATCAACCGGGAGCTTCCGACCGTCCTGGCCGACCTTGCCAAGAGGATCGAATCCGAAGCCTGACCTCGCGTGGCGTGATCACGTTGGCCGTTGCAAGGCTGTACAGCGTCAACACCGCGCACGACCCGCAGCGTGCCCGGTCGTGACCATCCCTCTCGGCTGCCTATGCGTCACGCTGCTGCGGCCACTTGGGCCGGACGGAGAGTTCGCGTGGCAGTCGACACTACGCGGACATAGCGCAGAAGTTGGATTGGTCCGGGCAGGGCGGGCCTCCAGCAACCCGGGCGTCGGACTCGCGGACTGGCGTCCAACTCCCACAAAGGCGAGTCGCATCATCGCACTCGACCACTCAGAGTGGGGAGAGGCGGGCGAGTGGGTTGATGGAGCCGCCGGCGGGTGCTCCTATCCGCGCAGGAGGCGCGTCGATGCGGCGGTCCAATCGGAGATCAGCCCCGGGTCGGCGAGCGCGGGTAGGCAGATGACTTCCCCGCGTGACAGTGCTGCCAAGGAAGCCCGCACGACCTCAGTGGCGGACATCCGCTCGACCCGCGACACATCGATGCCCTGGATGTCGTGGAACTCAGTTGCCGTCGTCGGCGGGCAGAGCACCTGCGCCTGCACCCCGGTGCCCTCGAGTTCGGCGCTCAGGATCTGCGTGAACGTCACGAGGTACGACTTGGTCGCCGCGTAGGTTGCGCGCGCCGGCATCCAAGGCCCTTTGATCCCGCCACTGAAGGCGAGGGCAGAGGCGACGTTGACGAGCGCTCCGTGCCCGCGCTCAACCATTCCCGGCAGGGCCGCTCGGGCGAGGAGCGTCGGCGCCAGCACTTGGACCCGGATGAGCTCCTCTGCCCGTGTTGGGTCGAGTTTCAGGAAGGGCCTGTAGGCGCCGAAGCCGGCGTTGTTCACGAGCAGGTCGAGCTCGAGATCAGTGACGACCGCGACGAGCCTGTCGAGCTCCGCCGCAGACGCGAGGTCGGCCACCTCCACGATCACGTTCGCACCCTGTTCTCGCGTCAGTCGATCGGCGAGCTGGCGAAGGCGGTCCTCGCGGCGGGCTACGACGACGAGGTCATGGCCCGCAGCCGCCAGTTGTTCCGCGAAGGCCGTCCCAAGGCCGGATGACGCGCCCGTGACAAGCGCCCGCGGCTTGGCCATCGTTTCCGCCTCCTAGGTCCCACGTCAGCTGGGCGCCTCGTGGGCGTCGGCGCCGACGGTACACGATTCCCAATCCCGGCCCTGCCGCAGAGGCGCGGACCCAATAGCCCGCCCACGATCCGCGCATGGTGTCGACCCACCCGGGCCGTGTGTGCCCGCAACGAGATCCGCCCATCGACAGCGCGGTGGCTCCCGGCATTAGTTCTTAGGGCGCGATTACCTTACCGCGCTGATCTTGCAGCTGGGGGGCGGACACAACCACTGCGGATCGAGCAACCACGACCTGGCTGATCGGACCGCAGGACGGACCGTCCGACCGGTCGATCACATCGGGACGCCATCACAGGCCGCTGCTTGAGAGCGGGTCGGCGTGCGGCGACGCCCCGCGACGCTCAGTCGCGCGGACGCTCACCCAGGGTCTGCCTGCCGTCCCGGCCCAGGTTGGAGAAGGTCGGGATGAAGCGGTAGCCCTCGCCGGGGACCGTGGCGATGAAGCGCGGATGCCGATAGTCGTCCTGCAACTT
>JADGPB010000409.1 GCA_017882655.1 Propionibacteriales bacterium | reverse complement strand
GGCCAACGGGCAATCGGAGACGCCTGGATCCGGCTCTGGGACCGAACGCGACCTCCCGCCGCCCCTAGTAGTGCGCTGCGAACGTGACGCCTCGACCCAAGACAACCTAGCAACGGGCGCGCATCACGATGAGCAGATAGTCTCGCGAGGCGTGCCGGTCGTCGCATCGAATCGTCACGTCCTCGCGGGGTCGTGGAGGCTCCGCTCGGCCGAGGGCGCTGCCATCGAGCGGGTCGCCGCCGAGCTTGGCGTGGCGATCCTGACCGTCAAGGTTTGGCGTCGGTCGCGGTCCTCGCGGGTGCGTCGACGACGAACGTCGTCTGACACGTGCCCGGCGATCACCCGCGTGCCGAGCATGATCGGCCCTTGCACCATTGACCGCTGGGGTAAACTGCGGGAGCGGTAATGATACCGGCAATGATTTCGGAACGTGCCGAACGTGTCTGATGGGTTCAGGAGGTAGACCTATCGAGCAGCTGAGTCTGTGGTCGGCCTGACCGGCCCGCCCGTGGGTCCCACCTCACCCTCGATCGAGAAAGGCGGCACGTTCCATTGGTCAGACTCGCAAGAGCCGCATTTACCACGCTGGTCGTCGGCGCGCTCATCGCTGGATGCTCCTCCCCGGCGGCGAGCGCGCCGGCGTCAGCGGCACCCTCGGCCGCGGCACCCTCGGCCGCGGCACCCTCGGCCGCCGCAGCAGTCTCGGCCAGCCCGAGTGCCGCACCGTCCAAGCAGAGCGTCACCATCGAGGTGATGGCCAGCCAGGACTGGATCAAGCCGTCCGAGCAGACCCTCGCGGGCAAGTTCGAACAGCAGACCGGCATCCACGTCGACTTCCAGATCATTCCATCTGGCCAGTACTTCGACGTCCTCAAGACCAAGCTGAACTCCGGCCAGGGCATCGATCTCTTCCTCGGTCAGGCCGGCAAGTCCGACATGAAGCTCCAGTACGACGCGTCGAACAATGCCGTCGACCTGTCCAGTGAACCGTGGGTCAAGAGCCTCGACCCTGTCGTCGCCGACCAGTCGACCCTCGACGGCAAGCTCTACGGCGCCGAGGTCTGGGACGTCGTCGCGGCCAACTACTGGGTCATGGTCTACAACAAGGATCTCTTCGCGAAGTACAACCTGAGCGTTCCCAAGACGTTCGATGACTTCGAGAAAGTCTGCGCCACCCTCAAGCAGAACGGGATCACGCCGGTCTACGAGCCCGTTTCGGATGGTTGGCACCACGTGCTCTGGTTCCCCGAGGTCGGGGCGCAGCTGGAGGCGCTGGAGCCGGGCCTGAACGCAAAGCTCAACGCGAACCAGGCCACCTTCGCGGGCAATGCGAACATGCAGAAGGCCCTAACACAGATCAACGACCTGTACCAGAAGGGCTACTTCGGCAAGGACGCTCTCTCCGCCAAAGAGGCCGACACGTCCAAGGCGATGGCCAGCGGCACCTTCGCGATGACGCTCTCCGAACTCTCTCGAGGCTCCCAGATCGCGGCGGCGTACCCGAACCTCAAGGCCACCAGCTTCGGCTACTTCCCGATCCCGATCCTCGACAACCAGCTGCAGCCAACCCACCCGGCAGGCCCGACGTGGATGATCTACAGCAAGAGCCAGCACGTCGCCGAGGCGAAGCAATGGCTCACCTTCATGATGCAGCCCGACAACCTGCAGTGGCTGATCGACAACACGCCTGACTTCGAGACGCTCCCCTTCACCGGCGTCAAGGCGAAGTGGGACGCCAGCCAGTCGGCATACTTCAGCACGTATGCGCCGGCGAAGGCCCTGGTCATGCAGGACGCGGTCAACTTCGTGAATCCGCAGTGGATGGACATCGGCAAGTGGTTGGTCGACCTGTTCACCGGCCAGAAGACGGCTCCGGCCATGTTGAAGAACATCGATACCGGCCGCACGACGCTGGCGAAGGCCGCGAGCGACCCGGCCTGGCCCTAGGAGCCGGTCGCTCGTTCGGGATCTCAGTGGACCGGGGGCGAGTCGCACGACTCGCCCCCGGTCGTAGTCGCGGCTGTCCTGCGTCCAGGACTCGCACACGTCGGGAGCCGAATTGGCAGGGTTGGCGGTGCCGCCCGGTAGCGGCCGAGAAGGGTTCCGATGGCCGGGGGCCCACGCACCCGCAGGCCTCGGCGCAGCCCCCGAACGGCATCACCGCACCAAGCGCACGACGCAGTCCAACGCACCCTTCGACGTGAGCAGGCTGACCCACGGTCCGAGCCAACGATGAAGTACAAGGCATATCCGACGTGGTTCGCCGGCGGCGCGCTGCTCCTCTACGCCGTATTTGTCCTGTTGCCGAGCCTGCTTGGCTTCGGCTTCGCGTTCACCGACTGGAACGCCTACGCGAAGACCATCCACTGGGTCGGTCTCGACAACTTCGCCACGATCCTCGACCCGAGCAATGACTATCTCAGCGCGATCCAGCACACGGTCCTGTTCACGCTCGCGACGACCGTCCTCAAGACCGCCTTCGCGCTCGCCCTGGCCATCCTGTTGACCAGCGGCGTGAAGCGTCT
The DNA here is from genome assembly GCA_017882655.1 of Propionibacteriales bacterium. Lineage (GTDB taxonomy): Bacteria > Actinomycetota > Actinomycetes > Propionibacteriales > Propionibacteriaceae > Fen-668. The sequence continues at coordinate 566 of JADGPB010000409.1, read as the reverse complement.
CGCGTATCTGTATCGCGGGCTCGTGTACCTGCCCGCCGTCCTGCCGGTGCTCGTCGTCGGGATCGTGTTCCGGTCCATCCTGGACCCCTCATCCGGCCTGCTGAACTCGACCCTGCAATTCGTCGGTCTCGGCGCCCTGACCCAGCATTGGCTCACCGACGTCGGGCTCACCATCTGGGCGGTCATCGGCGTGGACACGTGGCGCGGCGTCGGCTACATCATGGTCATCCTCATCGCCGGCCTGCTGGCCATCCCGCGCGAGTACTACGAGGCGGCCTCGATCGATGGCGCCTCCGGGCTCCAGGCCTTCCGGCACGTGACGCTGCCGCTGCTGTGGCCGGTCCTCGCCGTGACGACCGTGTTGAACCTGCTGTACGGCCTAAGGGTCTTCGACATGGTCTTCGTCCTCACGAATGGCCAGTACGGGACCTCGACTGTCTACACGATCGTCTTCGACAACTTCTCGCGCGGCCTGTACGGGGTGGCGACGGCGCTGTCCACGCTGTTCTTCATCGTGATGGTGGTCCTGAGCTTCGGCGTGATCCGAGCCATGCGACCCCGCGAGG
>JADGPB010000408.1 GCA_017882655.1 Propionibacteriales bacterium | reverse complement strand
GTCACCGTCGAGCGTTGGGATCCACCCGGTACCTCCCAGCCGCGGGCACTGCTAGTGACGGGGCGTCGCCGACGGCCATAACCGCTTCCCTCCGATTGGCGCTTCCAGCGAAGCTGTTAGGACGGTCCCGCTGCGGCTCATCGAACGTGCGGGGAAATCGCCCCTCCTGCAGCGCAGCGGTGCCCGGCGATGTCGTCGGGTGCAGACGCGCCGTACTCGCCGGCACTGCTTTGGCATCCCCGGCCCCACCTGTGTCCGGGTCCGCACACCGCTCAGATATCGGTCGGCCGTCGGACGATGATCCGTACGCCGGGTACGCCGGGCGCGAGGGCAGCGATGTCGTCTGGGTCGGAGGACACCACCACGGCGGCATCACTCGCCGCGCAGACCGCGACGACATGAGCATCGGCGAGCGCCTCACTGCCGCGCCCCGCTGCGTACAGCACAGCGCCGACGAGCTTGGCCAACCGCTCGTCGGTCGGCACGATCCGAATGCGCTGGCCATCTCGGTCCCGAGCCAACGCAGCCTCTACTCGCCGAGTCCGCGCCGCTCCGCGGCACACCTCGGCAAGGACCACCGCGGGGGACTTCGTCTCACCCCCGCGCTCGGCAGCGCGGCGAAGCAGCGCACGCAAAGCGGTCCCCGTGGAGGTGTCGAGGACGTCAAAGGCACCGGCATCGAGCACGATCGCCGGGCTCATGCTGCCCCGCTGGTGCTTTGGCCACGTTCGATCTCGTTCAACAATCGATCAGCGGCAGCAATCTCCGCTGGGCTCGGTGAGCCGTGCTTCTCGTCCAGCTCGTCGAGCCAGCTCAGCAACGCCAGCCGATGAGCCGCCGAAGCCAGCGCATCCCGCAAGGCGGCGTTCGCCGTTGCGGACACACTGCGTCCGCCGATCGCCTCGAGCGTCGACACCACGTCCTCATCCAGGTTCAGGGTGATGCGACGCTTCTTCACACATTCATCATAGTGCTGTGCCTGTGCCGCGCCCCGGTATCCAACGCCACGTTCATGCGCTGGGTGTCGCCTCGGCGGCCAACGCGGCATCGGCCCAGGCGTACGCCTCCGCGGCCGGCTGCCCCAGTTCACGCGCGAGATCGGCAACAATGTCGGCGAGTGCCTCGCGTTCACGGTTGGCAAGGGCCTGCGAGATGGCGCCGTTGACCAGGTACACCACTCGTAACAGCAGCCAGGCGATGAGCACCCACCAGGTCCCCCGGTCGTGCGCCGTCCAGTCCGCACCGAAGCCCTCGGATCGTCGTAACCTAGACCTGATCAAACTGACGGCCGACTGGCCGGCTCCGATTCGACCGCGCACGTTACGGCGTTAGATATCGGTCGGCCTGCGAACACCGATGCGTACGCCGGGTACGCCCGCCGCGAGCGCCGAAAATGGGCCCTTGTGACGGATCCGTGGGCAGATCACCGTCTTGCCGTTGGACTTGGATGGAGACCGGATGAGAGCGCAGCAGCTGCCCGGCTTGACCATGCGCACCTATCGGCTGAGCCGGATCCGAATCCAGTGGCTGCGAGTCCTCTCGCAGGACGAGGAGGACGCGTCCGGCTATGAGTGAGGCGGCTACCTCTTGTCCGGCAGGTCCTGAAGGTAGGTGACCGCGACTTCGGCCACGTCCTTCGAAAAGTCCCGACTGTTGTTCGTAAGAAAACGGTCGGCTCCGGCCTGTACGGCGGTAGCCAGATGCACTGCGTCCGCGGCGTGGAGCCGGTACGACGCGGCCAGTGCGACAGCGAGTTCCGCGGTGGCGATGTCCAGCGGGCGGAGATCGAGTCGACCCAAGAACCACGCCAGTGCCGTGATCTCGGCTGAGGCCGCCTCTCGCACTGGTTTGCCCAGCACCTCAGGCAGTAGGAATGTCGACCCGACGCCGACCCGCGAACCATCGGTCATCGGGCCAGATGGAAACAGAGCGGCCACTCGGGCACCAAGCGGATGACCCGGGGCGGCAGCGTAGATAAGTGCGTCCGCGTCGAAGGCGTCCATCACCGCTGATGACGACCGGCGCGAATGGCTGCCACGAGCTCCTCCGCCTGCTCGGCGGACAAGCCCCGGCTTGGCGCGGTCGCCATCTCCCGGCCGGTCACCAGTGTGGCGCGCACCCGGTCGGCGACGTTGAGCGCCGCGTCGGCCCGCCGACTGCGCACCGCGTCCGGCCGAAGGACGACGGCGACCGGACGCCCGTGCCGCGTGATGACGATCTCCTCTCCCGTACCCACCCGGTCGAGGATCTCGGGCAGGGCGGCACGTGCCTCGCTGGCTGTCATGGTTGCCATAGCCGGAATCGTACGCCGCCGTGCAGTAACGTACAATCAAATCGCACGTCAGCCTAGGTCTCGAACAGCTCCCCCGCACGGCAGCCCAGCCCCGGAACCATCTGCTCCTCGGCGTACACCACATGGTCGAGGTACTCCCGGGGTGGCTCCGCCGACGGCTGGAAGAAGACCGTCAGCGTACGTTCCCCCGGATCGACCAACCAGTACTCGGGGATGCCCAGCTCCGCGTACAAACCCCGCTTCGCCCAGCGGTCTCGGGTCACCGACGACGGCGACACGATCTCGACGGCCACCAGGACGTCGCTTGGGGCGTAGTACGGCGAGCTCACTCCGTTCCGGACGACGAGTACGTCCGGAACGAGAAAGCGTTCGCGATAGCGGCCGGCCGGTACGCTGACGCCCGACGCATGCGTCAGCACGCCCGTGGCGGGCTGCCACCGACGAATCATCTCGGTGGCCACGCGCTGGTGGAAGCTGGTCGCCGGCGGACTCACGGCCAGCTCCCCGTCGATGATCTCATAGCGGTACTCGTCCTCGGGAAGGCGCGCGAGGTCAGCCAGCGTCCAGTCATCCCGACGGAGATCCACGGCCATGCCCACACACAGAGCGTACGTCCAGGTCCGCCCACTCCCCACGGACCAGGCCCAGCCGGCAAGCTCCGATTACCTGTCCGGCAAGTCCTTCAGGTAGGTGACGACGACGCTGCCTGCCATCATTCCCCACAGCACGGTGGCGCCGTCGTACGCCGATGTACGTCGGCCGCCGATCTGTGAAGCCGGCGAATCAGGCTGGTACCGCGAAC
>JADGPB010000407.1 GCA_017882655.1 Propionibacteriales bacterium | reverse complement strand
CCGCAGGCTCAGGCCCAGCGGGTGTGAGCGTCGGGCGCACGCAGCACTGTGAAGTGCGCGGTCAACCCACTTCCGTCGGCTGGTGCCTCGGATTTGGGGTTGTCAGCCGCGAAATCTGGACCCGGCACCGATCGGCCCACGCAGTCGTGGTTTTAGGCGGGTCAGGAGCCTCCATAACCACGACTCCGAGGCAGCTCACCACCGTGGACCGTCAAGTGGCCCCCATAACCGCGTGTTCACGGGGGAGGCGGGTGCTGCCTCGCGCGGGCGGACGGCCGTCGGGCTGGGCGTCGGCCCCGATTATCCGCGAATTCGAGGCACTCAGCGAACGAGGTGCCGCCAGGCGGCGTCGATGGGCAGATCCAGCGGACCCAGACGATCAGCGGGTGACGGCCGCCAGCACTGATTCCTTCGCGTCGCCAGGGGTGGACGGAAAAATCGGGATGTTCATGGTGGCGAGCATCAGCCGCATGCCCTCGCCGACATGGTCGACGACGATCGCGTCGATCCTCTGCTCGCGCAGGAACGTCACGACGCGAGCGTGATGTGAGCCGTGGGTGCCGGCGTCGTGCGAGACGTCCCAGGCCACCTCGTGCACCTGCCAGTCGCTGATCGTGCCATCGGCGACCTCGGCCACCGCGACCCAGTGGGCCTTGCCCCAGGCATGGCCCGTGTGGCCTGTCGACTCGACGGGTGTCGCGAGCCTCATACGGTCACCCCGTTCGCGGTCACGGTGAACTCAAGGGTCGTCAGGTTGGCATCCAGCACGGCCTCATCCTCGCCGCGACGCCACGTGATCCGCAACTGGTCGGGGTCGGTGTCCGCGACCTGACACTCGGCGTCGAAGCCGAACGCACCGAACGAGTTCCGGAACCGGAGCAGCTCGAGCTGCCTTCGTACCACCGGCAGCTCCAGCCCAGCCCGTACGGCCTCGCGGCTGAGGTTGGTCCGGTTGATCTCCTTGTGCCCGCCGGCACCTGCTCGCTCCACGGCCTCGTGGTCGTTCCGGCCGGCGAACAGGTCGAGGTACCAGACCTGCGGCTTGCCCGGCGTGAAGAGCTGGATCGCCCGCGCCAGCAGCATCGCGGCGTCGGACTCACCGAGCGCCGAGTAGTACGTCGCGTTGACCTGGTAGTAGATGTTCTTCGCGCCGTGGAGGTCCTTGACGTAGCCGCCGCGACCCTTGACGATCTCGATGACCTGCTCGATGTGCTCGTCGTCGAGCAGTCCCTTGAGGTCCAGCAGCGGGATGCCGTCGTGGCAGCCGAGCATGCTGACCGTACGGATCTTCTTGGCCACGAGCTCACGGATCCAGCGCGTGAGCACAGACGCGTCGCGCCGAGCCAGGGCGTCGATGACGAGGCCGGGCAGGAAGAAGTCGTACGTCATGAAGCCCTTGCTCGACAGGAGCTCGTGGATGCCCTCCTCATAGCGCGCATGGATCTCCGGCAGCAGCTTGAGGCCGCGGTCGTCGGCGAGTGCCTTGACTCGTCCCAGCACGTCCCAGGTGCCGGGGTCGTTGAGGAAGTTCTTCGCGCCCGGCTCCTTGGGGGCGTACGCGAACGCGTCCAGCCGCACGATCTCCGCTCCGTAGCCGGCGAGAGTCGACAGCGTGTCCGCGTAGAACTCCCACACCTTGTCCGAGCGGATGTCGAGATCCATCTGGCCCAGGTACGTACGGCGCGACTCGACGAGCTCGACCACGGTGTCGCGGGCGTCCTCGAAGGAGGTGAAGTCGGCGTCGGTCGGCCGCTTGCCAGCAGCGAGGGCGGCCGCCACGCGTGAGGCGACGATCTCCGCGGACGCGTACTGCAGGTCGGCGGCCTTCATGACCTCCAGGGTGCTCGGCGCGGTGTAGCGGACCTCCTGGTAGAAGGTGTTCCAGTACGGGCGCTCAGAGGAGTCCGGAAGCCGCACCATGAGGATCGGCAGCCCAGGCTTGCGGAAGTACATGTCCTTGATGAGCGCGGGATCCGGCTGGACGTAGCCCTCCGGAGCCATCTCCCCGTGCCCCGCCCAGAACGCGTTCCAGTCGATGAAGAAGTCCTTGTACGCCGACCGGTCGCCGTGAGAGAGCAGGTCCTGGAACTGCGGCGACAGTACGGAGGCGTGGTTGAGGATGAAGTCGAGCTTCAGCGAGATCCCGGCCTCACGCAGCGAGTCCAGATCAGCCTGCGTCGCGTACAGCCTGTTGAGTCCGTAGTCGATCACGGAGAAGCCGCGGTCCAGATCGGTGTTGAACACGCTCGGCAGCAGGTACACGGCCGAGAACGCGCCCGTGACGGCCGGATCGGTGACGAGGTCGACGACGTCCTTGACCGTGCCGCCGATGCTGTCGGGGTACACGTTGAGCATCGCCCCCGCGCTCGGCAGGTTGCGGCCCATGCTCTCGAGGTACGTGTCGTAGTCGATGAGGGCGCCGGACTTCGCCACGATGATCTTGGCCTTGTGGGCCTGCGATGCGAGCTTGGCCTGCTCGAGCGCGAGCACCATCGTCGTGAAGGGGGAGTCCGTCGCACCGTCGCGAGCGCGGGCGCGACGGTGCGACAGAGTCTCTTCGGGCGTCGAGTTCAGCAGGATCGGTACGTCGACGCCGACGAGATGGTCGGAGTTCCCGTGCGTCCACTCGACGACCAAGACGTTGACCTCTGACACGTCGACGGAGGAGTACCAGAGCTCACCCAGCTCGCGGCCCATCCGCTTGAGCTGCAGCGATGTCGCGCCGTCGTGGAACCGCGAGAGGATGCCGGACACCTCGGCGAAGTCGATCTCGTTCGGCGTGCCCAGGTAGGCGTCGAGGGCCGCGCGGCCGACCCGCTGGTACGTGGCAAGCCAGGGGTTGTCGGCCACCGCTGCCGGATCGGCGTCGCGGTCGGCCGTCTGCAGTGCCGCGAGCGCAAGGCGTACGTCGTCGTCGTACGCGCCGGCGTCGACGAGGCCGCGGACACCGGCGGTACGGAACGTGCGGAGGCGCTCGGCGTCGTTGCCGCGCGGGATGCGGCGCGGGTAGTTGTCGCCGCTCATCACGTAGGCGCCGATGCCGTTCGCGCGCAGGTAGTGGGCGAGCAGCGAGCCGATCTCGCTCTTGCCGACACCC
>JADGPB010000406.1 GCA_017882655.1 Propionibacteriales bacterium | reverse complement strand
GCGAGGTTGAGCCCCTCGAGCCTCGTGATCTCACGGCGCGCCTTCTTGGCGGCCTTGAGCTCCGCGGCGAGGTCCACGAGGTAGGTGAACTCCTCCTTCGTGAAGTCCACTTCCTTGAGGAAGCTGCGCCCGACCAGGTCGACCATCCGTACTCCTTGAGACGTGAGGAAGCCGACAGCCTAGCGAGCGAAAGCGTGTCGGGAATCCTCGTTTCGGTACCGCAACCGAGCGGCCCGAGCCGATACAGGCCACGACGCTTCGGTTGGGGTATGAAAACGAGGATTCCGGTTGAGTCAGGCCAGCTGGGAGTCGGTCGGGTAGAAGCGGAGCCGGACTCACGCTGGGGCAGGGCGTGCGACATCGTGTGACACACTTGGTGGATGAGTCACTCGGCGCACAAGCTCGCTCAGCAGGCAGGATCCAACCCCGTGCTGGAGGCCGGCGCCCGACTTGGCTATGCGGCCTCCGGGGTCCTGCACCTCGTTCTCGCCTGGCTCACGCTCCAGCTGACATTCGGCGGGAATGGCGGTCAGGCGGACCAGTCCGGTGCATTGCGCGAGCTGGCCGTCAACCCCGTCGGCGCCGTGCTGCTGTGGGTGTTGCTCGCGGGCTTCGTGCTGCTGGGACTGTGGCAGGTGACCGAAGTTTTCGCCAGGCCGGCGAAGCAGAAGCTCAAGCCCGCCGCCAAGGCCGTCGTGTACGTGGTCCTCGCGGTGACCACGGTCTCGGTTCTCTCCGGGACTTCGACGAACTCCAACCAGCAGACCGCGAACATCACCGCCACTGCGATGTCCTACCCGGCGGGCATCTGGGCCGTCGGAGTCGTGGGCATTGTGGTGATCGGCGTAGGGCTGTTCCACGAGGTCAAGGCAGTCCGCAAAGGCTTCCTCAAGGACCTGGCCGAGCGTCCCCCGCGTTGGGTCGTACGTGTCGCGCAGGCCGGCTACGTCGCGAAGGGCGTCGCGCTCGGTGCCGTCGGGGCGCTGTTCGTCATCGCCGCCATCACGCACGACCCCAAGAAGGCGGGCGGACTCGACGCCGGCCTACGCAGCCTGCTGGCCGTACCGGCGGGCGTCGTCGTTCTCGCGGCGGTTGCGGTGGGCCTTGCCTGCTACGGGGTCTACTCGTTCGCCCGGGCGAAGTACGCGCGGGTCTGACCCACGTATCGCCGCGCGGCGATAGGGTCGCGATCGTGGATGCACCCTGGACCAAGCACTACCAACCGGGTGTCCCGGCACAGATCGAGCTGCCGACCGAGTCGTTGGTGGCACTGCTCGAGCGGTCTGTCCGTGAGGCGGGCAGCTGCGTCGCGACGGAGTTCTTCGGCCGCGCGACCACGTACGACCAGCTCGGCGACCAGATCTCGCGCGCCGCGGAGGGGCTTCGACAGCTGGGCGTACAGGCCGGCGACCGGGTCGCGCTCGTGCTGCCCAACTCGCCGCAGCACGTCGTCGCGTTCTACGCGATCCTGCGGCTCGGCGCCATCGTGGTCGAACACAACCCGCTCTACACGGAGCGCGAGCTTCGGCACATCTTCGAGGACCACACGGCTCATGTCGCGATCTGCTGGGACGTGGCCGTACCCAAGCTCAAGGCGATCCCCGACGACGTACCCCTGCAGCACATCGTCTCGGTCAACCTGCTCGACGCGTTCCCGACGATCAAGCGGCTCGCGCTCCGGCTCCCGGTGAAGAGCCTGCGCGCGACCCGCGCCAAGCTCACCGCGCCGGCGCCGGGCACTATCCCCTGGAAGCAGCTCCTGGGCCACGGGCCGATTGCCGACGACCACCCGCGCCCGGGTGTGCACGACCTCGCGGTCATCCAGTACACGTCCGGCACCACCGGCGAGCCCAAGGGCGCGATGCTCACGCACCTCAACCTCTACAGCAACGCGCGTCAGGGCGAGGCGTGGATGTACGGGGCGGAGTACCGCAAGGAGATCTTCTACGCGATCCTGCCGATGTTCCACGCGTTCGGGATGACGCTGTTCCTCACGTACGGAATCCTCAAGCAGGCACGTCTCGTGATCTTCCCCTCCTTCGACGTGGACCTCGTCCTCGACGCGGCCAAGAAGAGCCCGCCCACCGTCTACTGCGCGGTGCCGCCGATCTACGAGCGCACCGCGATCCGCGCGAAGGAGCGTGGCATCTCGCTGAAGACGGCGAAGTACTGCATCTCCGGCGCGATGAACCTGCCCCAGTCGGTGGTCGAGCTGTGGGAGTCGGTGTCGGGCGGGCTGCTGGTGGAGGGGTACGGGATGACGGAGGCGTCTCCCGTCTGCCTCGGCAACCCGTTCCACCCGAGTCGGCGTAGCGGCACGATCGGCGTCCCGTTCCCCAGCACGTACATGAGGGTCGTCGACGCGGACGACCCGACGCGCGAGGTGGCGCAGGGGGAGCGCGGGGAGCTGCTGATCCAGGGCCCGCAGGTGTTCGGCGGATACTGGAACAACCCCGGAGAGACCGCGAAGACACTGCTGCCGGGAGGCTGGCTGCGTACGGGCGACCTGGTCACCGTCGACGCCGACGGCTTCACCACGATCGTCGACCGGGTCAAGGAGCTCATCATCACCGGAGGCTTCAACGTGTCGCCGTCCGAGGTGGAGGCCGTCCTGCGCGGTCACCACGATCTCCTCGACGCGGCCGTCGTGGGCGTGCCGTCGCCGCACGGCGGCGAGAAGGTCGTGGCGATCGTGCTGCTCCGGCCCGGGGCCGAGCTGAACGCGGACGGTCTTGGCGAGTTCTGTCGGGAGCGGCTCGCCGCGTACAAGGTTCCGCGCGACATCGTCGCGGTCGACGAGCTCCCGAAGTCCCTGCTCGGCAAGGTGCTCCGCAAGCAGGTCCGCGAGGAATACCTCGCGAGCCAGCCCAGCTGAGGCGCCTCAGGCCAGCATGACGGCCCGCGCCACGATGGCGGCGAGGACGACGACGGTGACCGCGGACAGCCCGTACCGCTGGATCTGCGTGCGGCGAGCCCTCGGTGCGTACGCGATGATCCAGCCCGTCAGCAGGCCGCCCACCAGGCCGCCGAAGTGCCCCTGCCAGGAGATCGTGCCGACGTAGAAGAGGGTGTACGCGATGTTGGCGCCCAGCACGATGAGGACC
>JADGPB010000405.1 GCA_017882655.1 Propionibacteriales bacterium | reverse complement strand
GTGACCGTGGGGTACTCGGTCAGGATCGACCTGCGGATGAGTGCATGGGCCGGGATGGAGTTGTCGACCGGCGGGACCGTCGTGTCGCTTGCTGCGCACACCAGCCATGTAGGCGTGGTGATGCTCTTCAGCTGTGCATCCGTGAGAACCACGTCCCCGGGCTTCGGGAAGTTCTTGACGACGCCACAGATCGGCACAGCCGCGGCGAAGAGATCGTGGTAGAGCGAGGTCATCTCCATGGTGAGGTAGCCGCCGTTGCTGCAGCCGGCGAGGTAGATGCGGCCGGCGTCGATCGGGTGCCGGCGTACGAGGTCGAGGATGATGGCCTTCACCCGCGGCGCGTAGGCAGGTCCGTTCTCCAGCCAGAACGACTCTGCTTGCGGAGCCAGGACATACGCGCCGCCGAAGACCTTCTGCGCCTCGGGCGTCGAGAAGCCGAGAGCGCCGCGGTTGGCACGGAGCGTCGGCTCGTTGTCGTAGTAGTTCTCCGACAGGAGACCACCTTCACCGCCGCCGTGCAGCCACACGATGAGCGGGCGCTTGTCGCGCCCGTTCCAGCGGTCGCTGCGGCCGTCGTGCGACGGCGAGAAGAGCCGGTAGTTCATGCCGTCGGCCGACTTGTGGTAGCTGTACACGTCGACCTCGGGGTCGACCAGCTTGCCCTGCGTGAAGCCGGGGAGCGTCAGCGAGCCGCCCTTGCGCAACGTGAGGGGAGCGGTCTGGGTGATCTTGTAGACCTGCTTCATCAACACGTTGCGCGCCGCGTTCACCATGTAGCCCAGGGTGTTGCCGGGGGTCGTCTGGTCGATGGTCAGCAGGTCGAGCACGATCCTGCCGTGCTCAAGGTGGGCCTTCGTCACGGGCCGCTCAACCTTGTCGTACGGCTTGAAGAGCGTCTCGCCTGTGGGAAGGTCGAAGGGGAGATTCGACGTGAGGTGGACCGCGAATGTCGACGTGGTGAGGCTGGAAGGGTCGATCGCGCCGAAGTCGCTCGTGTCGAGAGTCAGCGACGTGACCTGCTCGCCTCCATCGAGCACTGTGGCGTTGAGCGTGAAGTGGACCGTAAGAGACGTGGTGGGAGCGGTCGCGTGGGCGATCTCCGGCTGAAGGGCAACGGCGGCGACGGTTGCGCCTCCGATGAGCAGTCCACGACGGGTGAGGTGGGACATGACAGAACTCCTTCGTTCTGGGAGAAGGCCGTCCCCGGGATCCTTGGGGAGTGAACGTCGGGGCGACTTCGGGTTCTTGAGTCCTATCACTCCTTGTCGCGCCAGAACAGTAGTTCGAGTGAACTACACGTATGCGCTCAGGAGCAGGTACAGCGTGGGCATCATGACGATGGCAATGAGGATCGACACCGAGTTCATGAACGTGGCCGTACCCACGTCTCCGTCAACCTCTGAGGTGAACCCAGGGACCATCGCGGCGATCGGGGCGAACAGGACGAGGACGACGACGACCTTGACCTCGCGGGCGAACGGCAGGAAGAACCACACCAGCGTCGAGATCGTGATCGAGAACACGTATCGGGTGATGAGGCCTCGAACGGCGGTGGAGAGCCTGTGCCTGGGAAGTGCGACCTCCAGGCCGACGCCGATCATGAACATCGCGAGGAACGGGTTGGCCGCGCCCACCAGGCTGGTGAAGCCGATGACCGCGCTCGGGAGCTGGATGTGAAGCAGACGCATCGTGACAAGCGCGAGGTACGTGTCGAACACCGGCGAGGTGAAGAGGAGCTTCGCGATCGAGGAGAGCGTCTGCTTCACCGCCGGACGTGCGACGGCGTGGGCGGCGGTGCGGCCCACACCGGCGGTGGCGAGGGAGTTCCCCACGTCGAACAATGACGCGTACACGATGGCGACCGGGCCGATGAACGCCGACAGGTACGGCAGGGCGAAGGCGCCGATGTTGTACGAGCCTCCGTGGAGGATGCCGAACGCCCGTTGCACGGGTGTGCCCCCGCGATGCTGCAGATAGCCCACACCCTGCTGGGCCAGATTGGCGAAGAAGGCGAGCAGGGTCAGTCCGAGCAGGGATGGAACGATCTCGAACTGGTTGAAGGAGGTGGCCAGCGCGCAGGGCAGCGTGACGCGCAGCACGATCTTGGACAACATCGAGAAGTCCTCGGCCTTCACCCAGCGCAGCCGCTTCATCCCGAAGCCGATACCCACGATGAGGACCAGCGACAGCGCCTTCGCGAGGATGGTCCACACAGGCGTGCCTCGCTCTCACTAGGGTCGTTGGTGCTGGGATCGGCTGGTTCATCCTGGCATGGCCCGTACCAGCGGCACGACGCTGGTCATTCGGTTGCCACCGCTAAGGTCATGGACGTGACGTCGGGGGCGGTCGTGGTGGTGGCAGCGGTCGTCGTGCTCGACGAACGGCGGCGCGTACTGACCGTTCGCAAGTCCGATACGAGGCGGTTCATGCTCCCCGGTGGGAAACCCGAGGCGGGCGAGGACCTCCGAGCGACCGCCATCCGTGAGCTGGCGGAGGAAGTCGGCCTCGAGCTCGCCGAGGATGACCTGCTGGACTGGGGCATCCACATCGATGTCGCGGCGAACGAGCCGGACACGACGGTACGAGCCGGGGTGTACGCCTGGACCCGACGCGTCACCGCCACCCTTCTCCCGGCGGCCGAGATCGCCGAGCTGCGATGGCTCGAGCTCGATCACCCCACGGGTGATCTGGCTCCGCTGCTCGTCACACTGCTGCCACGGATCATCGACTTCGAGGAGACAACATGAAGGTGCGCTGGACTGCGTCGGATATGCCGAGCCAAACCGGAAAGACCTGGCTCATCACCGGGGCGACCAGCGGCATCGGGCTCGAGGCGGCCAAGGCAGCGTCGAGAGCCGGGGCAACGGTCGTCCTGGCTGTACGCAACGTCGCCAAGGGTGAGGCCGTGGCCCACGCACTCGCCGGGCCTGCCACGGTGGTCGAGCTGGACCTGGGCTCGCTGGCCTCCGTGCGCCGCGCCGCAGAGGCGACGCCACAGGTCGACATCCTCGTGAACAACGCCGGTCGCGTGACGACCCACCGCCAAGAGACCGAGGACGGGTTCGAGTGCCTCCTCGGTACGAACGCGCTCGGCCCGTTCGCGTACACGAACCTCGTCGC
>JADGPB010000404.1 GCA_017882655.1 Propionibacteriales bacterium | reverse complement strand
GCTCTGGGTGTTCACCGGGCACGGGTTGGTCGTGGAGTTGCCACCTGCGGTGGCGCCGCCCGACGCGAGGCCGCCCGACGACGCGAACTTGAACACGACCCAGGCGAGGAGCGCGAGGACGAGCACGCCGACGACGATGCCGATCCAGGGACCGATGCGCCGCTTCTGGGTCTGCTGCGTGTAGCCCATGCCGGGCGTGTAGCCGGCCTGCCCGAACTGCGGCGCGTTCGAGGACGGCTGGCCGAGCCCGCTCGACGGCGGGGGAGCGGCCGCGGTGGACGACAGCTGGGCCGACCACGTGGAGCCGTTCCAGTATCGGAACGCGCCACGCTGGCCACCTGGATCTGGATACCAACCTGCTGGGCTGCTCACCAGGCAAGAATAGGACGCATCAGATTCACCAGGGTCTGTGTTCAGCGTTGGCCAGGCCAGGAGGACAGATGCCCGACTCCGAGGACGAGCAGTGGAGCAGGATCTCCGCCGAGGCAGAGCTACGGCCTGAGCACGGTGTCGTCGCCGATGTACCTGCCGCCCAGATCACGCCCGAGCCCGACGACGAGCCGCTCTTCGACCCGATCGAGCTGAACGAGGTCCCTCTGCTTGAGGGCGATGAGCCGGACGAGGTCGAGCTGAAGCCCGACCCGGACGCCCCACCACCCATCCAGGTCGTCCCGTTCCAGGCCGGGCCCCTGCCCGAGGCCGGCCCTGATGTGATCGTGGCTGCGCCTTTCGACGTACGAGGGGAGGCCGAGCCCGTCGCGGTCGACGAACCCGTCGAGATGATCACCGAGGTGCCCGTACCGCATCCTGATCCCGTCGATGTCGTCGCCGACCTCCCGGAGGAGGAGTCTCAGCCCGAGAAGACGCCCTGGTGGCGTCTCATGCTGGGCGGCGGCGAGTCGCGCTCCGAACGGCGGGCGCGTGAGCCGGAGGCCGCAGAGCCCCAGCCCCGTCCCGTACCGCCGGAAGACGTCGAAACCCTGATCGACTGACCCCCCAACCCGCGACCTCACAGGCAAAACTCCGACCCGACAGGCATTTCCTACGCCTGTGCGTCGGAGTTTTGCCTGTGAGGTCGACCCAGAAGACTCAGCCGAAGCGGCCAGTGATGTAGTCCTCGGTCGCCTTCTTCGCCGGGTTGGAGAAGATCGTCTCGGTGGCGTCGATCTCGACGAGCCGACCGGGTTTGCCTTGGGCCTCGAGGTTGAAGAACGCGGTGCGGTCGGACACCCTCGACGCCTGCTGCATGTTGTGGGTGACGATGACGACCGTGTACTGCTCCTTGAGCTCCTGGATCAGGTCCTCGACCGCCAGGGTCGAGATCGGGTCCAGGGCGGAGCACGGCTCGTCCATCAGGAGCACATCCGGCTTCACCGCGATCGCGCGCGCTATGCACAGCCTTTGCTGCTGGCCGCCGGACAACGAGGTGCCCGCCCGGCTCAGCCGGTCCTTGACCTCGTTCCAGAGGTTCGCGCTGACCAGCGACCTCTCGACGGTCTCGTCCAGCTCCTTCTTGTTGCGGGTGCCGTTGAGCCTCAGTCCAGCTGCGACGTTGTCGTAGATGGTCATCGACGGGAACGGGTTGGGCCGCTGGAACACCATGCCGATGAGTCGACGGACCGCAACCGGATCGACACCAGGTCCGTACAGGTCGACGCCGTCCAGCTCGACCTTTCCGGTCGCGTAGGCGCCGGGGATGACCTCGTGCATGCGGTTCAGCGTGCGGAGCACGGTCGACTTGCCACAGCCGGATGGGCCGATGAACGCGGTGACCGTACGGGGCTCGACCACCAGCGAGACGCCGGCGACGGCCTGGAACGACCCGTAGTAGACGTCAAGGTTCTCGACGTCGATGCGCTTGGCCATGTCATCGGTCCTTGAGTCGGCTGGCGCGCGCGATCCCTCGCGCCAGGAGGTTGAGGCCCATCACCAAGAGGATGAGCGTAAGGGCTGCGCCCCAGACACGTTCGTACCCGGGGAGGGTCTCCGCCACGTTCCGGCCCGAGTTGATCATCGTGGGCAGGGTGCCCATGTTGCTGGTCGCCGGCGACACGTACAGGTTGCGCGCGTACGCGACGAGGATGAGCAGAGGAGCGGTCTCGCCCATGACGCGCGCCAGACCGAGGATGACCCCGGTCGCGATCCCCGAGAACGCCGTGGGGATGACGACGTCGACAACCGTCTTCCATTTGGGGATGCCGAGCGCGTACGACGCTTCGCGCAGCGAGTCCGGGACGAGCTTCAGCATCTCCTCGGTCGATCGCAGCACGGTCGGCAGCATGAGGAGCACCAGGGCGAGGGACGCCGCGATCGCGCTGCGACCCAGGCCGAGGAGCGTGATCATGAGCGTGTAGATGAACAGGGCCGCGACGATCGACGGGACACCGGAGAGGATGTCGACCATGAACGAGACGATGCGGGACCACCTGGTGCCGCGTGCGTACTCGATGAGGAAGATCGCACCCATCACCGCGATCGGGACGGCGACCACTGCGGTGACGAGACCGATCTCGAGCGTGCCGATGATCGCGTGGAGCGCACCGCCACCGGCGCGACGGTCGGTCGTGCCCGCGAGGTCCTGGGTCCACCAGCTCGCCGAGAGGATCGCCGGCAAGCCTTGGGTGACGATGCTCACAAGGATCCAGACCAGCGGCACGATCGCGACGACGGCGCTGAGGTAGACGAGAACGCGGATGACTCCATCGGCGGCTCGGCGGCCGCCACGGGGAGCGGCGAGCGTAGTGGTCGTGGTGCTCATCAGCGGACCCTTCGATCGGCTATGACTCGAGCGATCGCGTTCACTGCGAACGTCACGACGAACAGGATCAGGCCGGCCGCGATGTACGCACCGGTCTTCGCGGGGCTGTCGAACTCCTGGGCGTTGTTCGCGATCTTGGAGGCGAACGTCTCGCCGCCTGCGAAGAGGCTGAGGTTGATGCCGGCGGTGTTGGTCTGCGACAGGATGATCATCACCGCGATGGTCTCGCCGAGGGCGCGGCCGAGGCCGAGCATGGAGGCTGCGATGACACCGGACCGGCCGTACGGGATGACGGTGATCCGGATCATCTCCCACTTGGTGGCGCCGAGGGCCAGGGCCGCCTCGATGTGGTCGCGGGGAGTCTGAGCG
>JADGPB010000403.1 GCA_017882655.1 Propionibacteriales bacterium | reverse complement strand
AGCGCACACCACGAGGGCGCACAGCATGAGGTTGACCTGGCCGAGCATGATCGTTTCCCGAACCGGCAGGACGAGGATCACCACGGCGACCGACCACAGTAGGGCTCGTTCCCACGGCAGACCCAGCCGCCGCAGGATGAACGGGACCAGCAGCCCGTTCGCGGTCGTCCACGCTACCGCGAGCACACGGAAGGGCACGAGCGACGCCACCCCGAACACGACAGCTGTGAGCGGTGGGTACAGGAAACCCAGGTACGGGTCGTCGGAGTAGATCGCCTCCCCGTTCCGCCAGTTCCGGCCAGCGGTCAGGTACACCTTCAGGTCCGTGAGGTTGGGGTCCCACTTCAGGTCGGGTCCGCTCCCGATACCCGTGACCCGGAGAGCAACGACGACGACCGCCGCCGCCAGCATGACGAGTCCGAGCCGAGAACTCAGCGAGCGACGCGACGCGCGCGGGGTTGCCACCCCGGCGACGATACCAGTGCGATCACAGCGCCTACGCCACGACCACCAGCAGGTCGCCGCCCTCGACGGCCTGGGCGTGGTGGATGGCGAGGCGCTGGACCGTACCGCCCACAGGCGTCGTGATCGCGGCCTCCATCTTCATGGCCTCGATCGTCGCCACCGGCTGGCCGGCGGTGACCACGTCGCCCTCGGCGACCGTGAGCGTGACGACGCCCGCGAACGGCGACGGCACGTGGCCGGAGTTCTTCGGGTCGGCCTTCTCCTTGAGCGCCACGGTCGGCTTCACCGACTGGTCCCGTACCGTCACCACCCGCATCTGGCCGTTCATGAGGCAGACCACCTGACGCATGCCGTGCTCGTCGGGCTCGCCGATGGAGTGCAGGCTCATCAGCAGCGTCTTGCCGCGCTCGATCGGCACCTCGTGCTCCTGCCCGACGACCATGCCGTGCATGAACTGCCTTGTGGTCAGGACAATCAGCTCGCTGAACTCCTCGACAGCAGCCTCGTAGTCCTTCGTCGGGCCGGGGAACAGCAGCCGGTTGAGCGTGTGCCGTGGGTCCCTCTCCAGCGCCGCCTCGTCCTCAGCGGAGAGCTCGGTGACGACCGGCTTCGTGATGCGCCCTGCGAGAGCCTTCGTACGGAACGGCTCGGGCCAACCTCCGGGCGGGTCGCCAAGGTCGCCGTTGAGGAAGCCGATGACCGACTCCGGGATGTCGTACGCGCTGGGGTTCGCCTCGAACTCCGCCGGCGAGGCGTTGGCCCCGACCAGCGCCAGCGCGAGATCGCCGACCACCTTCGAGGACGGGGTCACCTTGACGATGTTGCCGAGGATCTTGTTGGCCGCCGCGTACATGTCCTCGATCGCCTCGAACCTCTCCCCGAGGCCGAGCGAGATCGCCTGCTGGCGCAGGTTCGACAGCTGCCCGCCGGGGATCTCGTGGTGGTAGACGCGCCCTGTGGGGCCGGGCAGACCCGACTCGAAGGGCCCGTACAGGAGGCGTACGGCCTCGAAGTACGGCTCCAGCGACGCCGCGGCATCCAGCGACAGCCCCGTCTCCCGATCCGTACCGTCCGTCGCCGCGATCAGCGCCGACATCGACACCTGGCTGGTCGTACCGGCCCACGCGGCATTCGCGACGTCCACCGCGTCGACGCCCGCGTCGATCGCCGCCAGCAACGTACCGAGCTGGCCGCCGGCGGTGTCGTGCGTGTGGAGGTGCACGGGCAGGTCGAACCGTTCCCGCAGCGCGGTGACAAGCACCTTCGCCGCCGGAGCACGGAGCAGGCCAGCCATGTCCTTGATCGCCAGGATGTGGGCGCCGGCCCCGACCAGCTGTTCAGCCAGCCGCAGGTAGTAGTCCAGGTTGTAGAGCTTCTCGCGAGGGCTGAGCATGTCGCCCGTGTAGCACAGCGCCGCCTCCGCGACCCCGTACGGCGTCTCGCGCACCGCGTCGATCGCCGGCCGGATCTGGTCGACGTTGTTGAGCGAGTCGAAGATGCGGAAGATGTCGACGCCCGTGCTCGCGGCCTCATGGACGAACGCGCGCGTGACGGCCAGCGGGTACGGGGTGTAGCCGACGGTGTTGCGGCCGCGGAGCAGCATCTGCAGCGGGATGTTCGGCATCAGCTCGTGCAGCAGCGCGAGCCGGGTCCACGGGTCCTCCTTGAGAAAGCGCAGGGCCACGTCGTACGTCGCGCCGCCCCACGCCTCTGCCGACCACAGCCCCGGCAGCATCCGCGCGATGTGCGGCGCGACGTTGATGAGGTCGCGCGTACGGACGCGGGTGGCCAGCAGCGACTGGTGCGCGTCGCGGAACGTGGTATCGGTGACGGCGACGCCGACGCGTTCGCGCAGCGCCCTCGCGAAGCCCTCCGGCCCGAGGCGTACGAGCTCGTCGCGGGATCCGGGCGGCGGCGGGGCGGCGAGCGCGTCGCCGAGGTCGGGGAGCTTGGTGGGCGCGACGATGGGCGTACGGGGTTCGCCGTACGGCCTGTTGACGCTCACGCCGGCGAGCCAGGTGAGCAGCTTCGTGGCGCGGTCGGCCGGTACGGGGTGGTCGAGCAGGTACGGCCGTTCGTCGATGAAGCTCGTCGTCACGTGGCCGGCGAGGAAGTCAGGGTCGGCGAGCACAGCCTCGAGGAAGCCGATGTTCGTCGAGACGCCGCGGATGCGGAACTCGCTCAGGGCGCGCGCTGCCCGGCGGACCGCCGTCTGGAAGTCGTGGCCGCGGCAGGTGAGCTTGACGAGCATCGAGTCGAAGTGGGCACCGATCTCGGAGCCGGAGAAGACGACGCCGCCGTCGAGGCGGATGCCTGCGCCGCCCGGAGAGCGGTACGTGGTGAGGATGCCGGTGTCCGGGCGGAAGCCGTTCGAGGGGTCCTCCGTGGTGATCCGGCACTGAAGGGCCGCGCCCCGGACCCGTACAGAGTCCTGGGTCAGCTCCAGGTCGGCGAGCGTCTCGCCCGCGGCGATCCTGATCTGGCTGGACACCAGGTCGACGTCGGTGACCTCCTCGGTCACGGTGTGCTCGACCTGGATGCGGGGGTTCATCTCGATGAAGACGTAGCGGCCGTCCTCGCCGAGGAGGAACTCGACCGTGCCGGCGTTGACGTAGCCGATGTGCTGGGCGAACGCGACCGCCGAGGCGCAGATGCTCATCCGTAGC
>JADGPB010000402.1 GCA_017882655.1 Propionibacteriales bacterium | reverse complement strand
CGACGTCCGAGCACAGCGTTCTGCCTTGTCGACGGCGCATCGCCCGGACTCGTCATGGAGTGGCTGCGCGTCGCGGAGACGTGGTCGGCCCGCGTCGCGTACCTCGAGGACGGCGCCCTCATCGTCTCGATCCTCCCGGCCAACCGGCTCGAGAAGGCATCCGTCTCTTGACGTAACGGAAAGCGAAGCCTACTCTTTCCGTTATGGAAACAGACCCGGTAGACGCACAGTCCTCACTCGACGCCGTGGCCTCTGCAGAGCGCCGGAGCGCGGAGATCGCGACGCCGCCGCTGTGGTTCGACCTCTGGTTCGGGGTCACGTGCGCCGTGATCCCCGTTGAGGCCGCCATCGGCACAGCAATCGCTGCGGCCCCGATATTGGTCGTTGTCGAGTGTTTGTCGTTTGGACTGCTGCTCGGGACTTACCGCCGCGTCACCGGCGTCTGGCCGCGCCAGCTCTTCATGTTCACACATTTGCGCTTCGTTCTGCTCCTCATCGCCCTCGTGGTCTTGCTGGTCGGCGCGGCGGCCGCCAATACGCAGCTCGCCTGGTCCTATGGCCTGGGCTGGTGGCTGGTCCCGGTGGCGGTCGTCACCGCAGTGCTCGCGACGCTGCTGAGCAGGACCGGCAACGCCATGTACGCACACGTGCTGGGCGCCCGATGACGAGCCCGGTCTTCGACGAGATCATCCACAATCCCGTACGCCTGCGGGCCTGCGCCATGCTCGCAGGGCTGGCGCACGCCGCGTTCCCAGTGCTGCGAGACGAGCTGGGGGTGTCGGACTCCGTCCTGAGCAAGCACCTCGCAACGCTGGAGTCGGCCGGGTACGTGAAGCTCACCAAGGCGACGTCTGATCGTCGGCTGCGGACGTCGGTCGCGCTCACCCGGAAGGGCCGCGACGCCTACGCTGCGCACGTGGCAGCGCTTCGGCTGATCGTCGCCGGCGAGGCAACAGCCAGCCCGGGGTGAGAATCCGTACAGCCTTGTCGGGAGCCTGTGAAATGCTCGCCCGGTGAAGCCAACAGACGAGCGTGCAGGTGACCGAAAGGCCATGGCGCAGGGTCTGACGACGTACATCCTGTGGGGCTTCACGGCTCTGTACTGGCCGCTCATCAGGCAGGCCGGCGCCCTCGAGCTGCTGGCCAACCGGGTGCTCTGGTCGCTCGTGCTCGTCGTGATCATGCTTCTGGTGCTGCGCCGGCCGTGGACGTGGCTGAAGAGCCTGCGCTTCCTCTGGCCGAGGTTGCTAGCGGCGTCGGTGTTCATCGCGCTGAACTGGCTCACGTACATCTGGGCAGTCAACGCGGGCCATGTCGCGGAGGCGAGCCTCGGCTACTTCCTCAACCCGCTGCTCAACGTCGTGCTGGGCATGATCGTGTTCGGCGAGCGTCCCGCGCGGCAGTCCCTGCTGGGCATCGGCTTCGCGGCGATCGGTGTCGCCGTCATCGCGGTCGTCATGACGAAGACCATCTGGGTCGCGTTGGTCCTCGCAACGACGTTCGCGATCTACGGGGTGTTCAAGAAGCGTGCCGTTCTGGGCGCCCTCGAGGGGCTGGCCGTCGAGTCCGGCCTGCTCGTACCGGTCGCGCTCGGCTACCTCATCTGGCTGGGTCCGTCGCAGCACCTCGGTACGGGCGTCGCGCCCACGCTGCTCCTCATCGGCGCCGGCGTGATCACCGCCGGACCGCTGTGGCTGTTCGCCATCGCCGCGCCACGCATCCCGCTGGGCACGCTCGGCATGATGCAGTTCATCTCCCCGACGATCCAGCTGCTGACCGGCATCTTCGTGCTCCACCAGAGCGTGCCTCCGCTCTACTTCGTCGGCCTCGCCCTGGTCTGGGTCGGTCTGGGGTTCTACCTCACCGGCTCCCTGCGCAACACCCGCCGCGCGGCGCTTGTCGCCGGCGAGGACATCTGATTCTGCGGGCCCCCAACCCGCTGACCCACCGCAACGAGCTCCCCCCTCGCTTGCCCACTCGCTCGCCCACTCGCTTGCCCGCCCACTCGCCCGCCCGCGCTCCCCAACCCTTCGACCCGGCTCCCCAATCCATGGACCGCTTCCCAAGCCACCGATGCCCTGGGAAGTGGTGCCATGGGTTGGGGAGCAAGCCGTATTCGTACGCCCTGGGTTGGGGGGTGCGCGAAAGAGTTGGGCGGTACGAGTCGCTAGCCCTCGAAGCCGTACGGGATCACCAGCGGGACAGGCTCCCCTGAGGCGAGTCTGTCCAGCACGAGTAGCTCATGCGGTACGACCGGGGTCGGGAGTGCGGCGAGGGGGAACCACTCGAGGGCCGCGGCCTTGTCCGGCTCCATGCGACGGGGCTCGCCGCTCCAGGTCCGGCAGGTGAAGAAGAAGTCGACCCGCTCATCGATCGGCTCGTGGTTGTTGTCCGTACGGTGCATGACAGTCAGCGGTACGAGATCGGCTTCGGCGACCACGACACCGAGCTCTTCCTCGGCCTCACGGGTCGCTGCCGTCAGGACCGACTCGCCCTCTTCGACGTGGCCGGCGGCCGCCGCCGCCCAATGACCGTCGTAATACCCGGTGTTCTGCCGCAGCTGCAGCAGCACCTCGTCGCCGCGCAGGAACAGGATGTACGCAGCGGGCACCACCTGGAATCGCACGGCCATCACCCTACGGCCGGTTCGGCCGCCGACGCTTCTCGCGGGTCCGCTCCACAACCCATCGCGCGGGCTCCACAACCCATCGGCCGCTTCCCAAGCCATCGATGGCTTGGGGAGCGGCGCCATGGCTTGGGGAGCGTGACCCCCCGCGGGCGCCATGGCTTGGGGAGCGGGCCTACGACTACCGCGCTGACGAGGGATCTCGGGACGCGGCGCGCTTGGTCGCCGCGCGGATTACCCTGGGACCCGTCATCTGAGGAGAATCCATGCCCGCTCTGCGTTCCCGCACCACGACCCACGGTCGCAACATGGCCGGCGCTCGCGCCCTGTGGCGCGCGACCGGCATGACGAACGACGACTTCGGCAAGCCGATAATCGCGGTCGCGAACTCGTTCACCCAGTTCGTACCGGGCCATGTGCACCTCAAGGACATGGGCCAGCTCGTCTGCGGCGCCATCGCGGAGGCGGGCGGTGTCGGACGCGAGTTCAACACGATCGCCGTCGACGA
>JADGPB010000401.1 GCA_017882655.1 Propionibacteriales bacterium | reverse complement strand
GGGACTGAGGAATCGGGACAAAAAAGACGTCGTTCCGGCGTTGCTGGTGCACGAGAAGCGGTACGCGCGGAACTTCCTCGTGTCGTCGATCCCGCTCTTCCTGTTCGGTTGCGCCGTGGGCTACATGGTGCTGCCAGCGGGCATCAGCGTGATGTTGCAGTTCACGCCTGAGGGCCTGGGCATCGTGAACCAGCTGGACTTGAACTCGTTCCTGCAACTCGAGCTCCTACTCACCTTGCTGTTCGGCGTGTCGTTCCTGCTTCCGGTGATCCTGGTCATGCTGAACCTGGCGGGGGTTGTGACAGGTAAGCAGCTTCAGAAGGCCCGTACCTTCGCGATCTTCGGATGCTTCGTGTTCGGTGCCATCGCGACACCCTCCACGGACCCGTTCTCGATGACCGCCCTGGCATTGCCGATGGCCATCATGTATGTGGTGGCCGAGTTCATCGCCCGGCGCCACGACACGCAGAAGGCCAAGAAGCTCGAGGCTGCGGGCGGCGTGCTCGTGTCCATCGACGACTGATGCTGTCGCCGACGCTGACTCTGGTCGTCAACCCGACGGCCGGCCGGGGGAGAGCGCTCCGGGCGCTGCCCAACGTCGTCCAGGAGCTCCTCAACGGCGTGCCGAGCGCCCGCCTGCAGGTGGTTCGAGCGACCTCGTACGAGGAGGCCAGGCTGCGTTGCATCACTGCGGTCGAGGGCGCGCGGGCGACTCCCATCGACGGGCGTCACGACTGCCTCATCGTCATGGGCGGCGACGGGATGATGCACCTCGGTCTGAATGCCGCCGCCGCCAGCGGTGTGCCGCTCGGCGTCATCCCTGCAGGTACGGGGAACGACTTCTGTCGCGGCGTCGGCGTACCCCAGTCCGCCGTGGCCGCCGCGCGTGTCATCGCCGAGGGCGTCACCCAGGCCATCGACCTCACCCGGGTTTCGGGAGAGCTGGCCGACGGGTCGACCCAGCGGTACGTGGGCTCGGTCGTCTCGACGGGTTACGACGCGAGGGTCAACCGCCGTACGAACGCGATGACGCACACCATGGGCTCGCTCGGCTACACGTACAGCGCGCTCGCCGAGCTCGCCACGTTCGAGCCGTTGCGTTACCGGATCACGATGGACGGTGTGCCGCGCAAGCAGACGGCCATGCTGATCGCCGTCGCGAACGCGGGACTCTTCGGCGGCGGCATGAGGATCGCTCCCGACTACTCGCTCACCGACGGGCTGCTCGACATCACGATCATCCATCCTGTGAGCCGGATGACGCTGCTGCGGCTCCTCCCCAAGATGTTCTCGGGCAAGTTCGTGTCCGACCCGGCGGTCGAGCGGGTGCGCGCGAGCCACGTCACGATCGACGGCGACGAGCTGTACGGGATGGCTGACGGCGAGGCGCTGGGACCGGTGCCGCTGCTGCTCGAGGCCGTACCGAATGCGCTCACCGTGTACGTGCCGCGCGCGGCGGCGACCAGGTCGTGAGTCGCGGGGCGGCGCGACCAGACGTGGCGTAGCCTGTCGAGCGATGCCTGGATCCACCCAACTCGACGCTTTCGCCGCGCGGTACTCGTTCTCCCTGGACGACTACCAGCGTGAGGCCTGCACGGCCGTCGAGGCCGGATCCGGAGTTCTGGTCGCCGCACCGACCGGGGCGGGAAAGACCGTCGTGGGCGAGTTCGCCGTACACCTCGCCCTGGCCCGTGGCCGGAAGTGCTTCTACACGACCCCGATCAAGGCGCTGTCGAACCAGAAGTACCGCGACCTCGTCACTGCCTACGGCGGCGATCGGATCGGGCTGCTCACCGGTGATGTCAGCGTCAACTCGGAGGCCGATGTCGTCGTCATGACCACCGAGGTCCTGCGGAACATGATCTATGCCTCATCGATGACGCTGGACAACCTCGCGTTCGTGGTGATGGACGAGGTCCACTACCTGGCCGACAGGTTCCGAGGTCCCGTGTGGGAAGAGGTCATCCTCGGTCTGGCGGAATCGGTCCAGGTGGTGGCGCTGTCGGCCACCGTGAGCAACGCCGAGGAGTTCGGGGACTGGCTGCGCGAGGTACGTGGCGCAGTGAGCGTCATCGTGAGCGAGCGGCGTCCCGTACCGCTGTTCCAGCACGTGCTGGCCGGCACGAGGCTTCTCGACCTGTTCGCGCAGGAGGCCCCCACGGCCAGAGAGCTGCCGAGCGGTCGCGCGGACGTGAACCCCGAGCTGGTGAAGCTGGCCCAGCAGGACGCGCGGCTGCGTGACGATGGCCGCCGACCGCGAGGGCGGTCAGGGCGCGGACAGACGAAGACGCGCTTCGGCTCGGGGGCGTACGGGGGTGCGGCGAACGCCCGCTGGTCCGAGGGCGGCCGCTCGCTGGTACCTCGACGGTCGCAGATGGTCACTGCGCTCGACAGCGACGGGCTGTTGCCGGCCATCGTGTTCGTCTTCAGTCGGCAGGGATGCGACAGCGCTGTCTCGCAGCTCATGGCGGACGGGGTGAGGCTGACCACGGCTGCCAACCGCCGGCGGCTGTTCGACATCGCGGCCGAGCACACCAAGGGCTTCTCCGACACGGACCTGGTCGCGCTGCGGTACGACCGGTGGCTGACCGCGTTCCAGCGGGGCGTGGCGGCTCACCACGCCGGGCTGCTGCCCTCGCTGAAGGAGGCCGTCGAGGTCGCCTTCGGGGAAGGCCTTCTCAAGGTCGTGTTCGCCACGGAGACGCTGGCGCTGGGCATCAACATGCCTGCCCGCACGGTCGTGGTCGAGAAGCTCGTCAAGTACAACGGCGAAGCGCACGCCGACATCACGCCGGGGGAGTACACGCAGCTCACCGGCCGTGCGGGTCGCCGCGGCATCGACGTCGAGGGCCATGCGGTCGTCTGCTGGCAGCCGGGGCTGGACCCACGGGCTGTGGCCGGGTTGGCGTCGCGCCGTACGTATCCGCTGCGCTCCGCGTTCAAGCCCACGTACAACATGGCGGTCAACCTCGTGGGGACAGTCGGGCGTGAACAGGCGCGGGCAGTTCTCGAGCAGAGCTTCGCTCAGTTCCAGTCGGACAGGGGAGTGGTCTCTGCCTCGCGGTCGATCCGGCGGACAGAGGCCGAGGCCGCGACGCTGCTGGAGCAGGCGGACTGCGAGCTGGGCGACGTGGTCGAGTACGCGCG
>JADGPB010000400.1 GCA_017882655.1 Propionibacteriales bacterium | reverse complement strand
GGCTACCTCGACGGCACGCTCGCACATGCCGTGGAGCGGATGTTCTGCTACGTCGCAGCAGGGACGGGGCGCTACACCGGGTCCGTGCTCGGCTCAAAGACCGGCGGCATCGAGTACGGGTTCCTCGAGTACAAGCTCCAGGCGGTGGGTGCGCACCTGCCGGCCTACGCGGTCGACCAGCTCGCTTACCTCGATGGTCTCCGGCAGTCGTGGCGCAGCGTGGTGGCACGTCGACTGCCGCGGGTGGCTGCCCGGTTACGTCCCCTTTACGGCGCACTGCGGCGACTCCGGTGACGTGCCAGCCCTATGAGCTCGGAACCGTTCTTCAGACGGCTTCGATAGCATCGACGGACTGACCGAGGGAAGGACCGCGGACGTGGTGTCACTCATGGGGCGCGGGATTGTGATCACCACGATCACCGTCGCCGGAGCGGAGGCCAGCGTGAGCGCCCCGCTGCATCAGCACGCCGTGACCCAGATCGAATCCGGTGCCGCGGACGCCGTGTGCTTCACACCCGAAGGAGGTGGCCGCTGGGTTCTCGCGGCTCCCACGGATGTCCTCCTTGTTGATGAGGCGGCGCTGCGGACGATCGAGCCCGACCTGATCTTGCGCATCCGAGGGCTGTCGGGTCCAGCTGATCCGCGTACCGCCATGCTCGATCTCCAGTGGCGGCTGAACATGAACGGCCACAGGGTTCTCGCTCTCGACGGACCCACCACGCCGCGGCGCCAGACAACTGTCGGCGACGAACAGCGCCGCGTCTCAGCGGTTCTCACCGCGTTGACGATTCTCCCAGGCAGCGCCCTGCGCGGGCCGCTCACTTCCGCCGCAGAGCTGTACCTCGTGGCTGGGGCTCTCGAGCACGCCTCTGTGGACACGTCCGCTCTCGATCTGCAGCGGTCACCCGGCGGCGACGGTGTGAGCACCATGTCCGTGCCTGCCTCTGGTGTGGCCGCTTCCATGGGACTGGACGCCGCCCTCGACGGTATAGAGGCCGCGGCCCGGACCAGGGCATCCCTCCAGCTACGTCGACGCGTCCCAGATCGGGCATTGACACCGCTGATGGAGAGCGCGGTAGCTCATCTCGTGGGTGCCGAAAGCGCCGCCGAGCAGGCGCGCCTGGCCGGGCTTCTCGACGTCTGCGGTATTCGCCCTGCCCTGGCAGAACCGATCCACGTGTTGGTGGTTGCCCCGGACACGGGCCCGGCACGTGAGCGTGCAGATCGACTCGCGGAGTCCCTGGGCGCCGGCGTCACCGTGCGGTTCGTCCGTACGGGCACCCAGCAGGTCAAGGAGCCCGGCAGGACTCTCGACTTGCCGTTGCACGAGCAGGCGACCTGGGCCGACGTCATCGTCCTGATCGCCGCGACGTTCGACGAGCTGCCCGGTGCGGGTCGCTCGGAAGCACCACTGGTGGTGGACCTGTCCACCCTGGATGTCATCGCCTGGCTTCTGGACGGGCCGCCCTCCGGGCACCGATCGAACGCGCTCCAAGCGATGGTGACGCGCGCCGATCTCGTGCTCGCCGGGGATGTCAGGCAACGCGACCTCCTGCTCGGTGCCCTTGCTGGCCAGGTGCGCGTGAACTCGGCTGTGTACGACGAGGACCCGTCCCTGATGTCGTTGGTCCGCACGGACGATGACGGCCGGGCGCTCGCGGACTTTTGTCGACGACCGGTTCGGGCAGCGGACAGCAACCTCCCACCCTTCGTCCCGCCCACCAAGCCGGGGAACATGGCTCTCGCCGTGAAGTACCTCCGCGAGGGGGGCCCGTCGGTGCTTGCCGAACGAGTCGCGGGCCGCATCAAGCGCGTCTCCACCCAACGAGCTTCCAGGAAGACCCGGTGACAGATCTCGGCACGGCTCATCTGACGCCCGGTCGGCACACTGTCCGTGACGGCGTCGTCTCGGTCATCCTCGTCAACTACAAGGGTGCCGACGACACGATTGTCTGCCTCAAGGCCTTCGACGACCTGGAGTGGCCGGAGGACCGGCTCGAGATCGTCGTCGTGGACAACGACTCGGGCGACGGGCAGGCGGAGCGGATCGCACAGGCCTGTCCTCGCGCGCGAGTCATCCAGTCCGGGGCGAACCTCGGGTTCGCCGGTGGCTGCAACCTCGGTGTCGACAACGCCACGGGTCAGTACGTGGCCTTCCTCAACAACGACGCGCGTCCGGGGCGGCTTTGGATCGCCGCCGCGGTCGAGGCCATGGAGTCGGATCCGTCGATCGCGGCCGTCGCCTCGAAGGTTCTCGACTGGGACGGCGAGAAGATCGACTATGTCGACGGCTCGCTGGCATGGTTCGGAATGGGATACAAGCGCGAGGCCGACCGTCCCGATGACGGGTCGTACGAGGTTGCCCAGGACGTGCTCTTCGGAACTGGAGCCGCGTTCTTCGTGACCGCCGCCACCTATCGCGAGGTGGGCGGTTTCGACGAGCGCTTCTTCATGTTCTACGAGGACGTCGACTTCGGGTGGCGGTTGAACCTCCTGGGCTTCCGGGTACGGTACGTGCCCGGGTCGGTGGCGTACCACAAGCACCACGTGACGATGCGCAAGTTCGGGAGCTTCCGCGAGGCGTACCTGCTTGAGCGCAACGCGTTGCTGGCGATGGTGAAGAACTACAGCGACGAGACGCTGGCACGGGTGCTCCCAGCCGCGCTCGCTCTGAGCGTGCGTCGCACCATGGAGATGGGCGGCCTCGATCCGGCCAGCCTCAGCGAGGTCCCCCTCACATCGGACATCGACATCCCCAAGCTCGCGCTCACCGGCATCTACGGCATCGACTACCTCGCGTCGTTGCTCCCTTCCATGTGGGAGACACGTCTCGAGCTTCAGGCCAGGCGGAAGCGCACGGACGCGGACCTTTTCCCGCTGTTCAGGAACGCCATCGAGCCCGCGTACCCCTTGCCTCGCTATCTCGCCGCGCACGCCGACCTCGTCAAGGCCTTTGACCTCGACCGTGCCTTCTCGCCGGCCGCACGCATCCTGGTGGTGACGGGGGAGCCCCTGTCCGGGCGGCTCGCCGGGCCCGCGATCCGGGCGTGGGAGATGTCCGTAGCGCTGTCTGCGAAACACCCTGTCCGGCTCGTGTCCACGTCCGGCGTCGAGGACATAGCCCACGACCGGTTCGAGATCCGTGCCGCCTCCGGCG
>JADGPB010000041.1 GCA_017882655.1 Propionibacteriales bacterium | reverse complement strand
CCAGTACGACGAGCCGATCGCGTTCAACGGCTCCGTCACGATCGAGGTCGATGGCGTCGACTACGTCATCGAGATCGAGCGTGCGCACATGGAGGAGGACGCCGGCAAGCTGCTCCACGTCGGCGGCGCCACAGGTCGGATCCAGGGCGCCGAGTACTCGCTGATCGACTACAACCGGGCCGGCGTGCCCCTTATCGAGATCGTGACGAAGCCGATCCGAGGCACGGGCGCCAACGCGCCGGAGGTGGCCAAGGCGTACGTCTCGTACCTGCGCGAGATGCTGCGCTCGCTGGGTGTCTCCGACGTACGGATGGAGCAGGGCTCGTTGCGCTGCGACGCCAACGTCTCGCTCATGCCGAAGGGTGAGACCGAGCTCGGCACTCGTACCGAGACCAAGAACGTGAACTCGCTGCGCTCGATCTCTGACGCGTTGCGGTACGAGATCCGGCGCCAGGCGGCGGTGCTGTCGTCCGGTGGACGGATCGTCCAGGAGACGCGTCACTGGCACGAGGACGGCGGCTACACCAGCCCTGGCCGTTCCAAGGTGCAGGCCGAGGACTACCGGTACTTCCCCGAGCCCGACCTCGTACCCATCGCTCCCTCGCAGGAATGGGTCGAGCAGCTCCGGGCGACCCTTCCGGAGATGCCCGCCGTGCGCACGAAGCGTCTGCAGGCCGAGTGGGGCTTCACCGACCGCGAGTTCGGCGACATCATGGCCGGATCGGCGCTCGACCTCGTCGAGGCGACCGTCGAGGCCGGTGCGCCGCCGGCCTCGGCCCGGAAGTGGTGGGTCACCGAGCTTGCGCGCCGCGCGAATGAGGCGGACCTCGAGCTGACCGAGCTCGGCATCACGCCCACCCAGGTCGCGGCTGTACAGAAGCTCGTCGATGCGGGCACCATCAACGACAAGCTGGCAAGGCAGGTCATCGACGGGGTGCTCGCTGGTGAGGGCGACCCGGAGGACGTCGTCGCGTCCCGGAACCTGGCCGTCGTGTCCGACTCAGGCGCTTTGGAGGCGGCCGTGGATCGGGCCATTGCAGCCGACCCGGACGCGGCGCAGAAGATCCGCGACGGCAAGGTGCAGGCCGCGGGCGCGCTCATCGGCTCGGTCATGCGTGAGATGCGCGGCCAGGCCGACGCCGCCGCGGTACGGGCTCTCGTCCTGCAGCGTTTGTCCTGAAGCCGGTGGGAGACTCAGATGACCTTCGGGCAGACCCCTCGCTTCCCCGGTGGCTTCCTCTGGGGTGCAGCGAACGCGGGACATCAGGTCGAGGGGGGCAACAGCAACTCCGACCTCTGGCTCCTCGAGAACGTGGCCGGTACAGCTGAGCGTCCGATCCATCGCACGGGTCCGGTGGACTCGGTTCATCATGTTAAGTAGGTGAGTCGTTGCTTCTCACGGCCAATTCGCCATGAGAAGCGACGACTCACCTGGATAACGTGATGAACCGGCGCTGGGGCGGACCTCGCCGGAGGGGCCCCTACATCCCGACGCGTACGGACTTGAACGTGGCGACGGCGTCCGGCTCGCCGACGAGCTGGACATCTGCCGCCTCTCGGCGACCCGCGATGTAGAGGGTCAGCTCGCTTGGCTTGCCGACGAGGGTGACCGTACGGGTGCCCGCCTTGGCGCGCAGCTCAGCACCCGGGACATCCGACCGCTCGAGCACAACGCCCACCGAAGAGCTCCGGAACACGAACTTTGCCATCCTGGCGGATCGCCACAGCGCGTCCTCCACCGCGCTGCCCAGCTCGCGGGGGGGCGGCACGACGACGCCGCCGCGGCGGATGTCCTCGTGGTGGATGAACATCTCGGTGCCGTTGACCTTCTCGTCGACGCCGGGGAGCCTGAGGGGCGACCAGCGACCAGGACCGTTCCGTACGACCTCTAGCAGGCCCTCGAAGCCGTACCGGGCCAGCGCCGCGTCCATGTGACGCTTCGTCAGGCCGGCCAGGGGCGGGACCATGATGCCGAGGGCTGCGAGCGGGTCGCTCCCGCGGATGTGCAGGTGCGCGACGAGGTCGGCGACCGTCCATCCCTCGCACAGCGTGGGAGCGCGGGGTCCGGCGGACAAGGCGGAGTCGCACAGGGCGAGCCGCTCAGCATGGGCGAAGGTCATGAGCCCACCCTACGAGCGCGGCGAAACCACCCCGTGTGATGCGCGTCGACAGCTTCGAGAGGTCTTTTCCTGACGGGACACGCCATGCGTGGTCCGGGCGTGTCGTGACCGATCGTGGTGCATCGCGTCCCGACCTTGGGCCGCAGAAGGCCCCCAAGATGAGGGAACCCACTCGAAGGTGCATTGAGAAGGGATTCCTGTCTACATTGTGCAAGGTCAGAGGCTGAGGGACCCCCCTGATCCTCGATTACGGTGTGGTGGTTGCGACGATCCAGGAAGCGTGCCGAAAGCGCTCCTGAGCGAGATCGTGCAGGAGTAGGAGCGTCCACGGTGAGTAATGAGGCAAGAGCGCTCGAGGCACGTCCCGAGCCGACCGGTGCGAGCCACGAGGTCGCCCCCACGGAGATGTTCTTCTCCACGACGGACCAGCGCGGCGTGATCACGGACGCGAACTCCGTCTTCGTCCGGCTTTCCCGCTATCCGCTCTCGTCGCTCCTCAACGCGCCGCACAGCATCATCCGTCACCCGGCCATGCCCGGCGGAGCGTTCGAGGTGATGTGGCTGACCCTGAACGGTGGCGACCCCTTCTGCGCGTATGTGGACAACCTCGCCGCCGACGGCAGCCGGTACACCGTGTTCGCCACGATCACCCCGTTGGCGGATGGCGGCTACCTCTCCGTTCGGACCAGGCCGCTCTGCCTCGATCTGCTCGACACGGTCCGGGGGATGTACGCGGTGGCGCGACCCAAAGAGCTGGAAGCCCGCGAAGGGGGAGCGTCAGCTCATCAGGCTGCCGTGGTGGGTCTCGCCGATCTGGCCGCCCAGATCGCGGGGGCCGGCATCGGCACGTACCTCGATGTGATGCACCTCATCCTGCCCGCCGAGATCGAGGCTCGCCGCGCGGCCGGAGTAGGCATCCCGCGCCGATCGGACGCCGAAGGACCCGTCGGGCGCATCCTGGGCTCGGCCACGGAGCTGTCCGACGCGCTCGACGGCTGGTCCGAAAGGCAGCAGGAGCTGACGTCCGTCGCGGATGATCTCGTGACCGCTCAAGCCGCACTCACCGCGAGCATGGACGCCGCATTGGCTGCTGCCAACCAGTTCAAGGACGCGCTGGCCGCACACGAGGGGTTCTCTCCCGTCCTCATGACGATCGACCTCTGGGCGCAGATGATGGCTGTGATCGTGGAGGTCGGCGACGACCTCGCAGAGGACCTCGACACGTTGCGCAACTCGTGCCGGAGCACGCGATTCAGGGTCTCCCTCGCCCAGCTGCACGACGAGGCGGTCGGACAGTTCGCCGCCGAGATCTCGGACGGCGGCCTCGAGCCCGCGCTGGCGGTACGGGCAGGCTCGTCGATCGTGATGCTGTGCCGGGCCATGTCGGAGGGCTTCGAGCTCACCCGCATCGAGATGTCGCGCAACGCGGACCTTGCACACAAGACCGTCGAGCTCATCGCCGATGCCGGTGGTCTGATCGCGATGCCCACCGACCTGATCGTGAACTGGCGCGCCCAGGTGGCCGGCCGCGACGACGCGGCGGTGGTCGCGCTGATCCCGCTCGTCGAGGAGCAGATCAGGGCCGCCCGCTCCTCGCTCGAAATGCTCACGGCGCTGGGGGAGCGGTGCGCGAGACTGGCCGAGCCGTACGACACGAGCGCGGCCGACGCCTTACTCGACGCCATGAGTCGTCAGGCGGACGCCTTGGTGCTGGACGAGGCAGGCTGACAGCTCCCGACGTCGGGCTATTCCCGCGCTGCTCGTCTTCTGGCAGTGTGACCTCCAAGACGGTAAGGCCGACGAGGCCTCACACCCACCCCACGTTCCGGAGGAACACCATGACCGTCCCTCGATTGCTCACCCACCTGCTCGGCGTCGCCGCAGCAATCGCGCTCACGATCGCCGGCACGGCCACCGCGTCGGCCGCGTCGACCTCGTACGTCGCCCTCGGCGACTCGTACTCCGCCGGTCTCGGTACCGGCTCCTACATCGCCGACGGCACGTCGTGCAGCCGCTCGGTCTACTCGTACCCAGCCCTGGACGCCGCACGTCTCGGCCTCGCCCTGAACCTGCGCGCGTGCGCGGGATCCACCATCGCGGACGTCCGCCAGAACCAGCTCGGCGCCATCAGCGGCAGCACGGGCTACGTGACAGTGACGGCCGGAGGCAACGACATCGGCTTCGCGTCCGTGCTCACCGAGTGCGCCTTGCCTGCCTGGATGAGCAACTGCAACGGGGCGATCGACACCGCCGTCGCGCTCATCCGCAACCAGGTTCCGACCTCACTGGCCGGGCTGTACGCGGACATCCGGGCCAAGGCGCCCAACGCCCGTACCGTGGTGGTCGGCTATCCGCGCCTGTTCAACGGGAACGACTGCAGTCTGCTGACCTGGTTCTCGAGCGCTGAGATGACCCGCCTCAACGCCACGGCCGACCTGCTCGACAGCGTCACCGCCACCGCGGCCGGGGCGGCAGGGTTCACCTTCGTCGACCCACGGACGACGTTCACCGGGCACGCCGTCTGCTCGAACTCGCCGTGGATCAACAACCTCACCTGGCCCGTTGACGCCTCGTTCCACCCGAACCGGAACGGACATGCGGGGTACGCAGCCGTGGTGGCTCCGGCCCTCACGAGCAGCGCCGGGATCACGGTCACGGCGGCAGCACTTCAAACCCAAGCTGTGTCCCTGACGACCCAAGGCCGTGCCAACGCGGCCAAGGACGCAGGCATCCGGCCGCAGCTGGTCGCGGCTCCTGACCTGAGCTCGCCACAGGCGCGGGCGGCCGCCGCGGCAGCGGGCGTCGACCTCACGGACCGCGCCAGCATCGCGCGGGCCGACCGTGCGGCCGAGGCGAGGCAGGTCGCGTTCCGGACGGCACAGGGCCAGCCCGTGGTGGCGGCCGGCTGACAAGCCCCCACTAGAGCTCGAGCCACATCCTGGTGTTGCCGAGGGTGTTGGGCTTGGCACGGTCGAGGTCGAGGAACTCGGCCGTGCCCTCGTCGTACGAGCGGAGCAGTTCGCGGAAGACGTCCGGGCTGACGGGATCGCCCTCGAGGAAGGCGAAGCCGTGGCGCGCGAAGAACTCGGTCTCGAACGTGAGGCAGAACACGCGGCTCACCCCGAGCGCACGCGCATTCGCGACAAGCCCGTCCACGACGAGGCCGCCGATGCCGTGGCCGCGCGCCTCCTCGGCGACGGCCACCGTGCGTACCTCGGCGACGTCCTCCCAGAACACGTGCAGCGCGCCGCACCCGACGACGTTGCCGTCGAGCTCGGCGACGACGAACTGCTGCAGGCCCTCGTAGTACGCGACCGGATCCTTGGCGACGAGGATGCGACGCTCGGCGTACGGTGCGACGAGATCGCGGATCGCGCGGACATCAGTGGTTCTCGCGGATCGCAGCGTCACGGGCACGCGAGACACGGTACCGGCCGGGCCACCCGAACGCAGCCTGGCTCAGGCAAGTCCACGCAGCGCACGTTCGAGGGTTGGCGCTCGACGGTGAGGAACAATGTGTCTCATGCCTGACAACTCCCCCGGGGCCCTGCGACCCGCGATCGTCCAGGACGCGTCGAGCGGCGCTGTGCTGATGCTCGCCTGGATGGACGACGAAGCGCTCAGCCGCACCCTCGAGACCCGGCGGGCGACGTACTGGTCGCGGTCCCGCGGCGAGTACTGGGTGAAAGGCGAGACGTCGGGTCACACGCAGCACGTCCGCGAGGTACGGCTGGACTGCGACGGCGACACGATCCTGCTGCGCGTGGACCAGGTCGGCCCGGCTTGCCACACGAACGCGGCGACCTGCTTCCTTGCCGGCGAGATGCTTCTGGAAGACACCGGAGCAGCCTGATGTCGACGATCGTCCCTGACGCCGCGGGCTTCCGTGCGGCGGCCGATGCGGGTGCCCGGGTGATCTCCGTGCACGCACGGGTCCAGGCCGACGGCCTCACGGCCACCGGTCTGTACCACCAGCTGTGCGGCGAGCGCCCCGGTACGTTCCTGCTCGAGTCCGCCGAGCACGGCAGCTTCGGGCGCTGGTCCTTCATCGGGGTCAACGCTCTCGGCAGGTTGTCGGCGAGAAGGGGCCAGGCCACCTGGGAGGGACGCCCGCTCACGGGGCTGCCCCTCGACTCCGATCCCCTTGCCGCGCTCGCCACCACGCTCACCGCGCTGCACACCGAGCCCGAGCCGGGGCACCCGCCATTCGTCTCGGGCTTCATGGGATACCTGGGCTACGACGTCGTACGGCGTCTCGAGCGCCTGCCCGACACCTGCATCGACGACCTCGGCATCCCCGAGCTGACGATGCTGCTCGTGGGCGACCTCGCCGCCATGGACCACCACACGGGTGACGTCTGGCTGATCGCGAACGCCGTGAACTACGACGACTCGCCGGAGCGCCTGGAGTGGGCGTACGAGGATGCGGTCTCCCGCGTCGAGGCGCTGCTCGCCGCGCTGGCTCAGCCATTGCCGCCGTTGGTCACCGAACCGGCCGATGTGCCGGAGGCGGTGGTGGTGAGGCAGCGCACCTGCGAGGAGTACTGCCAGATGGTCCGCGACTGCGTAGAGCAGATCCGGGCCGGCGAGGCGTTCCAGATCGTTCCCAGCCAGCGTTTCGAGCTGGCGACCCAAGCGGACCCGCTCGACGTCTACCGGATGCTGCGCAGGCAGAACCCCAGCCCGTACATGTACCTGCTGCGGCTCGAGGAGTTCTCGATCGTGGGCGCGAGCCCGGAGGCGCTCGTCACCGTACGTGACGGCGCGGTGACCATCCATCCGATCGCCGGTACGAAGCCGCGTGGCGCGACCGGTCCGGAGGACGCCGCGTTCGAGGCCGAGCTGCTCTCCGACGAGAAGGAGGCCGCCGAGCACCTCATGCTCGTCGACCTCGGCCGCAACGACGTGGGTCGCGTATCGGTGCCGGGGACCGTGAAGGTGCTCGAGTTCATGAACGTACGGCGCTACTCGCACGTGATGCACCTTGAGGCCGAGGTCACTGGGGCCCTGGCCCCGGGCCGTACAGCCCTCGAAGCCACGCTCGCAGGGTTCCCCGCCGGAACGCTGTCCGGGGCTCCGAAGGTGCGGGCGATGGAGATCATCGACGAGCTGGAGCTGACCAGGCGCGGGGTGTACGGAGGTGCGGTCGGCTACTTCGACTTCGCCGGCAACGCGGACACCGCGATCGCGATCCGTACGGCGCTCATCAAGGGCGGGGTCGCGTACGTGCAGGCGGGAGCCGGGATCGTCGCCGACTCCGTACCCGAGATCGAGGACGCGGAGACGCAGAACAAGGCGGCCGCGGTCCTGCGAGCCGTGCGCGCCGCCGACGCGATGCGACGATGGTCCTGACCGGCGATCTCCGCCGGGCACGGACAAGGTGACTCAGCCGCACCATTCGGCGAGAATGGCCCTACCCGATCCACTGAGGAGCGAACCCATGAGCGATGTCGCCAAGCGGCAGACTCCGCCACCGTCGACGCTGACGGAGCCCAAGCTGACGCGTGAACCGCGCGAGTACCACCATGGGCGCACCCCGGCCAGCTGGATCGGTTCGATGACGGCGCTCGTGGGCGGCATCGTCGGCACGATCGGCTTCCTGGCCGGATCGGTCGGCGTGATCGTGGCCGGATTCGTGATCATCGGCGTCGCACTCGTCGCCACCGTGCTGCTCCGCTCCATGGGTTACGGGCAGGCCGACACGGACGAGGGCGCGAAGTGAGCTGCTCGCCTCGGTGCGTGGACCGGGGCGAGCGATGAGCGTGCTGGATGACATCATCGCGGGCGTACGGATCGACCTCGACGCCCGCCGCGAAACCGTGGGTCTCGCCGATCTCGAGCGCCTGGTCGCCGCGGTGGCCGACCCCCTCGACCCGATGCCGGCGTTCCGGAGCGCTGAGCTGAGCGTCATCGCGGAGGTCAAGCGAAGCTCGCCCTCTAAGGGGCACCTCGCCGAGATCCCCGAGCCGGCGGCGTTGGCGGCCGAGTACGAGGCCGGCGGTGCGTCCGCGATCTCGGTGCTCACCGAGCAGCGGCGGTTCTCGGGCTCGCTGGCAGACCTCGATGCCGTACGGGAGCGCGTGGCGATCCCCGTGCTGCGCAAGGACTTCATGGTCGAGCCGTACCAGGTCTGGGAGGCCAGGGCGCACGGCGCCGACCTCGTCCTGCTGATCGTGGCAGCGCTGACTGACCGGCAGCTCACCACCCTGGCGCGCGTCGCGACCTCGTTGGGAATGACCTGCCTTGTCGAGGTGCACACCGCCGAGGAGATCGCGCGGGCGGTCGACGCTGGTGTCGTGCTGCTCGGGGTGAACAACCGCGACCTCACGACCCTCGAGGTGGACCCCGGCACGTTCGCCCGCCTGGTCGAGTACGTTCCGACCGGGATCGTCAAGGTCGCCGAGTCGGGTCTGACCGACGCGACCGACGCGGCGAATGCGGCGGCGGCCGGTGCCGATGTCGTCCTCGTGGGCGAGGCCCTCGTGCGCGACAGCGCACCCCGCCGGGCCGTCGCCGACATGATCGAGGCCGGTACGCTCGCCCGAAAGCGGAGCTGAGAGGACATTGATGACGACCCGACTGCCCGACGCCCACGGGCATTTCGACCGCTTCGGCGGCAGGTTCGTACCCGAGGCCCTGTTCGCGGCGCTCGACCAGCTCGAGAAGGAGTTCCGGTCGGCGCAGGCCGACCCGGCGTTCCTCGAGGAGCTGCACTCGCTGCAGACGGACTACGCCGGCCGGCCGTCACCGCTCACGGAGGTGAAGCGGTTCTCCGCCTACTGCGGCAACGCGACCGTGCTGCTCAAGCGCGAGGACCTCAACCACACGGGATCTCACAAGATCAACAACGTGCTCGGACAGGCGCTGCTGACCCGCCGGATGGGCAAGACCCGCGTCATCGCCGAGACCGGCGCGGGCCAGCACGGTGTCGCGACCGCCACCGCCGCCGCGCTGTTCGGCCTCGACTGCACCGTGTACATGGGGGAGGTCGACACCCAGCGCCAGTCGCTCAACGTGGCCAGGATGCAGATGCTGGGTGCCAAGGTGGTCGCGGTGGCCGCCGGATCCCGCACGCTCAAGGACGCCCTCAACGAGGCGCTGCGCGACTGGGTGGCGAGCGTCGACAACACCCACTACCTCATCGGCACCGTCGCGGGGCCTCACCCGTTCCCCGAGATCGTCCGCGAGTTCCAGAGGGTGATCTCTACGGAGACGAAAGCGCAGATGCTCGACCGGTACGGACGGCTGCCCGACGCCGTGCTCGCCTGTGTCGGCGGCGGCTCGAACGCGATGGGCATGTTCGCCGACTTCATCGACGACGAGTCCGTACAGCTCCTCGGCTTCGAAGCCGGAGGGGATGGCATCGAGACCGGTCGCCACGCCGCGACGATAGGCGAAGGACAGATCGGCGTGCTGCACGGCATGCGCACGTACGTGCTGCAGGACGAGGACGGTCAGACCAAGGACTCCCACTCCATCTCGGCGGGGCTCGACTACCCCGGCGTCGGGCCCGAACACGCCTGGCTCGCGGCGACCGGGCGCGCGACGTACGACTCGGTCACCGACACCGAGGCCATGGAAGCGCTCAAGATCCTCACGCAGACCGAGGGCATCCTGCCCGCCATCGAGAGTGCCCACGCCCTGGCCGGGGCCATGAAAGTCGGGCGACGGATCGCCGAGACCGACCCGGACGCCCGTCCCGTACTGGTCGTCTGCCTCTCCGGTCGAGGCGACAAGGACGTGGACACGGCGATCCGCTGGTTCGGGCTTGACGGCAGCGTCGACGCGACGGCGGGGGCGTGACCATGACGTTCGACGCCGACCGCCTCGGCCGCTCCGGAACCGCGTTCGCCTCCGCACAGTCGGAAGGTCGCGCCGCCCTTGTCGGCTACCTCCCGCTGGGTTACCCGGACGTGCCGACCTCGGTCGAGGCGATCGTCGCGCTCACCCAGGGCACGGACGGCGTCGGCTGCGACGTCGTCGAGATCGGCATCCCGTACTCGGACCCCGTGATGGACGGCCTCGCTATCCAGCGTGCCGGCACCGCGGCCCTGCAACGCGGCGTCCACACACGTGACGTCTTCGGTGCCGTGGCCGCGGTCGCGGCAACCGGCACGCCCGCGCTCGTCATGACCTACTGGAACCTCATCGAGCACTACGGAGTCCGCGCCTTCGCGCGCGATTTCACGGCCGCCGGGGGAGCAGGGTTGATCACGCCGGACCTCCCTCCCGACGAGGCCGACGAATGGATGTCGGTCAGCGACGAGTACAGGCTCGACCGCGTCTTCCTGGTGGCGCCCTCCAGCACGGACGAGCGGCTCGCGATGACGGTCGCGGCGTGCCGCGGGTGGGTGTACGCGACGGCGGTGATGGGCGTGACGGGCGCCCGTACCGAGACCTCGGATGCCGCCCCGACGCTGGTGCGACGCGTACGTGCCCTGGGCACCGGGCTCCCGGTCGGTGTCGGTCTGGGTGTGTCCAGCGGCGACCAGGCGGCCTCAGTGGGCGCGGTGGCGGACGGCGTCATCGTCGGTTCCGCGCTCGTCTCGACGCTGCTCGCCGCGGAAGCGGCTGGTACGCCGCGTGATCTCACTGCGCTGCGAGCTCTGGTCGGCGACCTCGCGGCGGGGGTGCGACGGGCGGAGCGCTCGTGAGGCGTCGGAGCCTGTTCACCTCGGCCGCCGCCCTCGCGTTCATCGCCGGCTGCGCCTCGCCGACCTCGGACCGACCTGCCATCATCTCGGGCACGTCCCAGACCGGCTCCTATCGCGGCGCCGAGCTCGACCCAGCCCGCGCGTACGACCTGCCCGATATCAGCCTCACAGACACGTCCGGCGCGGCGTACAACCTGCGTACGGGCAACGCGGCGTCTCCCGTCCCGGAACCGATGACTGCCTTGTTCTTCGGCTACTCCAACTGCCCCGACGTCTGCACGGGGATCCTCGCGGACATGGCGACGGCCCGTAACCGGATGGCGGCCGAGCTGAAGACCAGGGTCCGGCTCGTCTGCATCACCACCGACCCGGCACGCGACACACCGAGCGTGCTCAAGACATACCTGGAGCGAATCGATCCCCATTTCGTCGGCCTCAC
>JADGPB010000040.1 GCA_017882655.1 Propionibacteriales bacterium | reverse complement strand
CAGCCTCGTTCCCCGGGATGTTGGCTGCGACGGGTGTGTCCGGCGTCGCCTCCGGCAGACCCGAGTCGGGGGTCACGTCCGCCACGGGCTTCACCGCCTGAGTGCCCTCGACCACCGGTGCTGCCAGCTCAGCCGCCGGGGCGCTCTCCGCAGCCAACGGAGTGCTCTCCTCAGTCACAGGGGCAGCGGCGGGCTCATCGGTCTGGGTGAACCACGAAATAGCCTCGTCAACGCGATCGCGCACGGGGTGCGACTCGTCCGGTTGGTTCGTCACGGCTTCTCCTCGGTCAGGATCCTCGGGTGGTCAGACAGAGTCATGCTCCCACTCAGCGCCGCGTAGTCCTCGGACCACCGCGCGCGTGCCGTCCGAATAGGCACCCGTTGCGGCAGCGTAGGGTCGGGCCTGTGAGCACACATCACCCGCTGGAGGCGCCGATCCTGCCAGGCCTCGCGAAGTCCGTGGCAGTGAGCCGCCGAGCGATCGACCGGTATGCGTACTCCCACGACGCCTCCCACTATCAGTTCGTCCCCGACGCGGTGGCGACGCCGACCAACGCCGCACAAGTCGCCGCCCTCTTTCGTGCCGCCAAGGCCAACAGCCGCACGCTGACGTTCCGCTCCGGCGGAACCTCGCTGTCCGGCCAGGCAGGCACCTCTGACATCGTCGTCGACACCCGCCACCACTTCCGTACAGTCTCCATTACCCCCGACGGCAGCCTTCTCACGGCCGGACCGGGCACCACCATCAGCCGGGCAAACGCTTCGCTTCGGCGCCTCGGCCGCGTACTCGGTCCCGACCCTGCCTCGGACGTGGCCTGCACGATCGGCGGGATCGTCGCCAACAACTCCTCCGGCATGACGTGCGGCACCCACGCCAACCCGTACGCGACCCTGGACTCACTCGTCGTCGTGCTCCCCAGCGGCACGATCCTCGACACGGGAGCCCCCAAGGCGACCGAGAAGCTGCGTCGCCTCGAGCCCGGCATGTACGCGGGCCTCGCCTCGTTGCGCGCCCGCGTCCGTACCGACCCACAGATGGCCGCGACCATCCGTCGGCGGTTCTCCATGAAGAACACGATGGGGTACGCGGTCAACGCGCTGCTCGACTTCGAGGACCCGCTCGACATCCTCGCCCACCTCCTCGTCGGCAGCGAGGGCACGCTCGGCTTCGTCTCCGAGGCCCGGTTCCGGACCCTGCCGATCCCCGCTCACGTCGGCACCGCACTGCTCACGTTCCCCACGCTCGCCGCGGCCACCGAGTCGCTGCCCACGCTCGTCGAGTCGGGGCTCGCGGTGATCGAGCTCATGGACTCCGCCTCGCTGCGGGTCGCACAGGGCCTCGCCGGGACGCCCGACACGATCGCGGGGCTCCGCGTCGAGGACCATGCGGCCCTGCTCGTCGAGCACCACGCCGACTCGGCCGACGAGCTGGCCGACCGGATGGCAGCGCTGGGCGCGTTGACCGCCGACCTGCGGCTGGCGACGCCGATCGCGATCGCCACCGCCGCGGCGGAGAAGGCCAGGCTGTGGAAGGTACGGAAGGGGCTGTACGCGTCGGTCGCCGGCTCACGCCCTTCCGGCACGACGGCCCTGCTCGAGGACGTCTGCGTACCGGTCGATCGGCTGCTCGCGACGTGCGAGGGTCTGACGGAGCTGTTCGCCCAGCACTCGTACGACTCCAGCGTGATCTTCGGTCACGCCCGCGACGGCAACATCCACTTCCTCGTCAACGAGCGGTTCAGCGAGCGGAAGTCGCTCGCCAGGTACGAGGCGTTCACGGCCGACATGGTCGACCTCGTCCTCGCGCAGGACGGCAACCTCAAGGCCGAGCACGGCACGGGCCGGATGATGGCGCCGTACGTGGAGCGCCAGTACGGCCGCGACCTGTACGAGGTGATGCGCGCGATCAAGCGCCTCATCGACCCCGACCGG
Organism: Propionibacteriales bacterium; assembly: GCA_017882655.1. Lineage (GTDB taxonomy): Bacteria > Actinomycetota > Actinomycetes > Propionibacteriales > Propionibacteriaceae > Fen-668. The sequence goes on along the minus strand of JADGPB010000040.1, from coordinate 9,310 downwards.
CTGCTCAGCCCCGGGGTGGTGCTCCCGGTCGAGGGCGCGTCGACCGTCATCGACGTCCGCACCCTCAAGCTGCCGGTCACTGTGGAGTCCGAGGTCGACCGCTGCGTCGAGTGCGGTTTCTGCGAGCCCGGCTGCCCGTCCAAGGACATCACGCTCACGCCGCGTCAGCGGATCACATTGCGACGCGACATGGTCGCTCTGCGCGCCTCCGGCGACACGGGGGCCGCCGACGAGCTGGAGCGCGACTACGAGTACGCGGGCATCGACACGTGCGCCGTCGACGGGATGTGCGGGCTGGCGTGCCCGGTCTCGATCAACACCGGCGACCTCACGCGGCGCCTGCGACGGGAGAAGGCCAACCCCGTACTGGCCGCCACGTGGGGGCTCGCTGCCCGGGCCTGGGGAGCCGGTACGCGCGGAGGCGGGCTCGCGCTGGGGGTGGCCGACAGACTGCCGCCCCGAGTCATCACCGGCATCACCGTCGCTGCTCGCAAGGTGGTCGGCACGGATGTCATGCCGCGCTACGACGGTGAGCTTCCCGGAGGCGGCTCGCCGCGCGTGCCCTGGAAGGTCGGTAGGGGAACGCCTCAGGCCGTGTACGTACCGGCGTGCATCCAGACGATGTTCGGCCCCGAAGCCGGTGGTGACGGCGTGATGGCCGCGTTCCGCGAGCTGTGCGAGCGTGCGGGCGCCAGCGTCGAGGTACCCAAGGGGATCGGCAGCATGTGCTGCGGCACGCCGTGGAAGTCGAAGGGGTACGTGGCCGGCTACAAGCGGGTCAGCGACCGCACCCTGCCTCGGCTGTGGGAGGCGTCAGGCCATGGTCGGGTGCCGGTCGTCGTGGATGCTGCGAGCTGTACCGAGGGCTACCAGGTGATGCTGGAGCAGGCGGCCACCTCGTACCCGGGTCTGTCCTTCGTCGACGCCACCACGTACGTGGCGCATCACGTCCTACCCGCCCTGGTTGTGTCCCGCACGCTGGGGAGCGTTGCCGTTCATCCCACCTGCTCGAGCGCACAGATCGGCTCGACCGACGACCTTCTCGCGCTCTGCGATGCGATCGCCGACGAGGTCGTCGTCCCGCTCGACAGCGGTTGCTGCGCGTTCGCCGGCGATCGCGGCATGCTGCACCCCGAGCTCACCGCCTCGGCCACGGCCCGCGAGGCGGCGGAGGTGGTCGCGCGCGACCACGACGCGTACGTCTCCACCAACCGCACCTGCGAGCTCGGCATGTCCCGTGCGACCGGCAAGCCGTACCGCCACGTCCTAGAGCTCCTCGCGGAGCTCACGCGCTGACGGGAACATGGGACGCTCGGATCCTCGTTTTGATACCCCATCGGCGCTCAACCCTCGATTTCGGGCTCCGCAGGCTCACTGCGGTATCAAAACGAGGATTCCTAGAGCGACTCGGCGAGGTCGATGAAGAGCGCTTCCATCGCGAGCAGGGGAGCGACGTTGGTCTCGAGGGCTGTACGGGCCGCGAGGATCGCGTCGAGCTTGCGCATCGTGGTGTCAGCGCTGCCGCGGCGCGCGAGCGTACGGATCGGGGCGTCCTGCTCGACGTTGACCAGCGGGGCACCGGTGCCGAGCTGTACGGCGAGCACGTCGCGGTAGTACGTGGTCAGCTCGGTCAGCACCCGGTCGAGCCCGTCACGCTGCAGCCGTTTGACCCGGGCCTTCTGCTGGTCCTCAAGGTCCTTCACCTGAGACTGCGCGTTGCGGGGGCGGGCGCCCTTCGTGCCGAAGCCCAGCGCCTCGTTCAGCTCGGCGAGCTCCCTCGCGTCGCGGTCGGTCGTGGATGCGGTCGCCTCGTCGGAGGAGGCGGAGACGACGTTGGCGGCGGCTCGGAGGCAGGCGCCGAGGCTCGTCAGCTGTGGCGGCAGCTGGAGTACCTCACGTCGCCGGATCCGCGACGTCTCGTCGCGGGCGAGATGGCGGGCGCGGCCGACATGGCCCTGGGCAGCGCGCGCCGCGAACGAGGCCATGGCCGGGTCGACGCCGTCCCGCTCGACCAGCAGCCTGGCGACGGCCGCCTGGGACGGGGTCGCGAGATGGAGGTGGCGACACCGGGACCGGATCGTGGCCACCACGTCGTCCTGGGTGGGCGCGCAGAGGAGCCAGACCGTACGGGGCGGGGGCTCCTCGATCGCCTTCAGCAGCGCGTCCGCACCGCGCTCGGTGATCCGGTCGGCGTCCTCGATGACGATCACCTGGTGGTGCCGCATGGTCGGGCTCATCGCCGCCCGCCGCACGAGCATGCGCACCTCGTCGACGCCGATGCTCAGCTGCTCCGTACGGACGACTGTGACGTCGGGATGCGCCCCCGACAAGGTCGTACGGCACGCGGAGCACTCCCCGCAGCCGCCCTTCTCGCACTCCAGCGCTGCCGCGAACGCTCTCGCGGCGTTCGACCGGCCCGACCCCGGCGGCCCTGTGATCAGCCAGGCATGGCTCATCGCGTGCGCCTCGCCCGCGGCGGCTCGTTGGAGCACGGCCACCGCCGACTCCTGCCCCACGAGCTCCAGCCACACCGTCACGGTGCCTAGCCTGCCCTACTCCACCGACATCGGCTGCGGCATGCGGGTTGCCGAGGTTGGTCGGGCTCCGTCGGTTCATCATGTTAAGTAGGCGAATCGTATGTTCACACGGCGAATTGGCCATGTGAACATACGAAACACATGGTTAACATGATGAACCGACGGCCATCCAGCCGCTGACGTCCAGCTCCATCAGACGCGGTACCGCTCGAGGAGCTGGGCGATGACCGCCTCGGTCGCATCCTCCTTCGGCTGCGGTTCGGTGTGGCTGGTGTAGTACGCCGCGATCTCGCGTGCTCCGGCCGAGAACGGCGTCGTGCAGATGAAGTCGGGTACGAGGTGCTTGATGAGGCTGTTGTCGAAGATCGTGCAGTTTGCCTTGTCGCCGACCAGCCCGTCGCCCCAGTCCTTGTCGAGAGCCGCGATCGCGTCCGAGGGGACGTGGACGATGCGTGCCTCAACGCCGGCGGCCCTGGCCATCTCCCGGGCGATGTGGTCCCACGTCAGCCATTCGTCGCTCGTGATGTGGACAGCAATCCCGATTGCAGACGCGTTGCCGAGCAGGCCAACGAAGCCCTTGGCGAAGTCGGTGGTGTGGGTGAGAGTCCACAGGCTCGTACCGTCGCCGTGGATGACCACCTCGTCGCCGCGCAGCAGCCGCCGAACGTTCGCGTGCCGTCCCCCGAGGATCGTCATCGTCTGGTCGTACGTGTGCGACGGGCGCACCACGGTGATCGGGAGCCCGTCGCGCTCGCGCCGGTCGAACAGGTACCGCTCGCTGGCCGCCTTGTCGCGGCTGTACTGCCAGTACGGGTTCGACAGCGGCGTGCCCTCACGGATCGGCAGGACGCCGGTCGGCTTCTGGTACGCGGATGCCGAGCTGATGAACACGTACTGGTTGGTCCGATCCTCGACCTGCGACAGCGTCTGCGTGACCTGGCCGGGGGTGAACGACAGGAAGTCGCACACCGCGTCGAAGCGCCGATCACCGACAGCGGCGGTGATGGCGCCCGGGTCGCGGACGTCGGCGGAGATGAGCTCGACGCCGTCCGGCACCGGCCGTACCGTCGACTGCCCACGGTTGAGGACCGTGACCTCCCAGCCTCGTTGCGCAGCCAGCGCCACGCTGCCCGAGCTGATCACGCCGGTGCCGCCAAGGAACAGAACACGTCCAGTCATGCTGCCCATCAAAGCGCGTCCGGCCCGGTGGGGCGAGACCCGGCTGCCGGGACGCTCAGATTGACGTCACCCAGAGCCCATGCAAGAATCTACGCAGTACTGAATGGACATGCAATACGGTCCCCGAGGGTGACAAGGGAGGGTCGAGGTGGCGCTCAGAAAAGAGCACATCACTCTGCGACCGGTGACAAAGCCGGGTCCGGACGCCTCGCGGGCCGAGGTGATCGCGTTCCTCGCCGAGACCGCACGCCAGATCCGGCTCCAGGACCTCGCGCTCGTGCACTTCGGCGGCGCGGGCCACATCGGCGGCGACTTCTCGGCGACCGACATCCTCACGACGCTGTACGGGGTGGTCCTCGATGTCGCTCCCGATCGCGTCGACGACCCCGATCGAGACCGGTTCGTGCTGAGCAAAGGCCACGTCGCCGGCATGTACTACACGACGCTCGCCGCATTCGGCTTCCTCCCTGTCGCCGACCTCGCGACGTTCCTGGCGCCCGACTCGAAGCTCAACGGGCACCCGAACCGCCTGTACGTCGCCGGTGTCGAGGCGAACACCGGGTCTCTCGGCCATGGGCTGCCGATCGCGGTCGGCCTCGCGAAGAGCGCGGTGCTGACCGGCTCGGACCGTCGCACGTACGTGCTGACCGGCGACGGCGAGCTGCAGGAGGGCAGCAACTGGGAGGCGATGATGGCGGCATCGCAGCACGGGCTCGACCGGCTGACCGTGATCGTCGACCGCAACCGGTTGCAGCAGGGCGCGACCACGGCCGAGACCAATGATCTCAGTCCGCTCGCTGCCAAGATGACGGCGTTCGGCCTTGCCGTCGTGGAGATCGACGGCCACGACCACGGCCAGCTGCTCGACGCGCTCAGCGCCCATCCCGTACCGGGCAAGCCGACGGGGATCATCGCCCACACCCACAAGGGCCACCCCATCTCGTACATGTCCGACAACGTCGCCTGGCACCACGGGGTGCCGAACGACGAGCAGTACGCGCTGGCGGTTGCCGAGCTCGAGGCTCTGGAGGCCGCGCGATGAGTGACCTGTACGACTGCCGTGACGCCTTCGTCTCCACGCTCGTCGAGCTGGCTGCCGACGACCCCCGGATCGTCACCGTGGTCAACGACTCCGTCGGCTCGAGCAAGCTGGGCGCGTTCAAGGCCGCGTTCCCGGAGCGCTTGGTGAACGTCGGCATCGCCGAGCAGGACCAGGTCGGCGTCGCCGCGGGCCTCGCCGGTGGCGGCATGATCCCGTTCGTGTCCGGCGCCGCCTGCTTCCTCACCGCCAGGGCGATGGAGCAGATCAAGGTCGACCTCGCCTACTCGAAGCGTCACGTCGTGCTCTGTGCGCAGAGTCCGGGAGTCGGCTACGGCGAGCTCGGACCTACCCACCAGTCGATCGAGGACCTTGCGTGGCTGCGTGCGATAGACGGCATGACGATCGTCGTCCCCGCCGATCCCATCGAGACCGCTGCCGCCGTGCGCTGGGCCGCCTCCTACGACGGACCGGTCTTCCTGCGGGTCAGCCGCAACCCGGTACCGGCGATCCACGACGAGTCGTACGAGTTCGTCCCAGGCCGGTCCGTACGGGTGCGCGACGGCGGCGACGTCACTCTCGTGGCCAACGGGACCGTGCTGTGGCGTGCGCTGGCCGCGGCCGACCTGCTCGCAACCGAGGGGATCTCCGCGCGCGTGCTGTCGATGGCTTCGGTGAAGCCGCTCGACGTCGATGCGATCGTCGCGGCGGCTCGCGAGACCGGTGCGATCGTGACCGTCGAGGAAGCGATTGCGACCGGGGGACTCGGCGGTGCCGTGGCGGAGACCGTCGTGACTGAGCACCCCGTACCGATGGCGATGCTCGGATTCCCCGGCTTCTGCACGACGGGCTCATCCGCGTACCTCATCGACAAGGCCGGCATGTCCCCCGAGGGCATCGCGGCGGCAGCGAGAGGCGTCGTGGCCCGCAAGCGCTGACAGGGACCAGGCTCAGTGGGCGGTCGCGGTCTTCCCAGCCCGCGCGGCCAGGAGGGCAATCTGCCAGACGATGAGGCCGGCGAGCATCGAGTACACCGCGGCGAGCCAGATGCTCCGCTGCTGGTCACCGGTGAACTGGCCGACGATAGCTTGGCCCATGACGAGTTCCGCGAGCCAGGTGGCGCCGAGCAGTCCCGCCTGGACGCGCAGTGCCGGGCGGCGCCAAGCCGCAGCAAGCACCCCGAGCAGCAGGGCGGCCGCGATCACGCCGAGCCCGATCCGTACGCCCTGCAGACCCGGGTACAGGTCGGAGCCCACGATGCGCCACACCGGCCAGCCCAGGCAGCGGACGAACGACCCGGTGCCGGCGACCACGATGCCGAGCAGGTGCATGACGATCACCACCGCGACGGTCGCCCAGGTCCAGGCGCTGAGGCGATTCCCGCGGCCTGGGGCATCCAGGCGGACAACCGCGTACGAGATCAGGCAGAGGGCCGCCATCGCGCCCCCGACGTCCACCAGGCCAAGCACCAGCGGCAGGCTGAACAGCACGATGATCATCCCGAACACGGCGGAGGCGATCGCGAGGATCAACGCCGCCAGCGGGAACCAGCGCAGGCGCCGGTCGGGGAGTCGGCGCCCGTGCCAAGCAGCGAGCGCGAGGAAGACCAGCGAGCAGAAGGCGATCACCCGGTGGGTGATCTCGATGGCCGAGTGCAGGCCATCCGGCGCGATCGACGTGCGGTAGCAGCCGGGCCAGCTCGGGCACGCCAGCCCGGACTCGGTGGCGCACACTGCAGACCCGAGCACCACCGCGCCGACCGTGAAGCCGGCGGCGAGCCGATACGCCCGGTGGAGGGCTGCGGGGGGCGGCACGTCCAGCATCGTGGATGGGTTGGTCTTCGAATCTGCTCTCACGGGACAATCCCATCACGGGCGTTCGTGAAGCGGACGGCGGGGGACCACTACCGTGGTGACCATGACGCGGGTGATGGCCGTGACGTTCAGGCCGGGGGGGCGCCTGTACTACGTGGACCCCGGCACCACCGACTCCAGCGTGGGAGACGCCGTCCTGGTACCCACCGAGCTGGGGGCCGAAGTGGCGACGGTCGCCTGGGCGGACGAGGAAGCGGAGTTCGCGTCGGAGCTGCCCGTCTGCGAAGGCAGGGCGACCGCATCGGACGTTGATCGCGACCAACGCAATCGGAAGCTCAAGGCCGAGGTGACCGCGATTGCACGGGCGTTGATCGCGAAGCACGAGCTGCCCATGCGGGTGGTGGGTGTCGACCTCGACGACCGCTCCAGCGAGTACGGGCGGGTCGTGGCCATCTACTACACGGCGCCGCAGCGCGTGGATTTCCGTGCTCTCGTACGAGACCTGGCGTCGGCGCTCGGTGCACGCATCGACCTGCGTCAGATCGGGGGCCGTGATGCCGCGCGCATCGTGGGCGGCATCGGCTCGTGCGGACGCGAGCTGTGCTGCAGCACGTTCCTGGCCGATATCGAGCCCGTCGGGATCCGCCTCGTGAAGGGTCAGGACCTAGCAGCCAACCAGCTGCAGGCCCAGGGAGCGTGCGGGCGGCTGAAGTGCTGCCTCGCGTTCGAGCGTGGGCTGTACGAGGACTTCGAACGTCGCGCCCCGGCTGTGGGGTGCCGCGTCGACACCGAGCACGGGCCAGGTGTCGTCGTCGGACGGTCAGTACCGAGCGACACCGTGACCGTACGTTGTGGCGACGGTCTGCGCCGCGTCTGTCCGGTGTCGGTCGTCACGGTGCAACACCCCGGCAAGGACCCGGTACGAGGCGAGGCCTGACCTCAGAACCTGCCACGCGCCACCGACAACCGGGTGTTCACTGGAATCGTTCGATCACCGGCCCGATGGTCGGGACGGCGAGGGGTTCCGAGGAGGAGCCATGAAGGCTTGGCAGTTCGAGGGTGAAGGCAAGCCGATCTCGTTGAACGAGATCCCAGAGCCGAGACCTGGTCCCGGCGAGGTGGTGATCGACGTCAAGGCTGCGGGCCTGTGCCACTCCGACCTCATGTACATGGAGATCGGCGCGGGGACGATGCCGTTCCTCCCGATGACCCAGGGTCATGAGAACGCAGGCGCCATCAGCGCGCTCGGCGAGGGGGTCAGCGGCTGGGCGATCGGCGACGTGGTCGGCGTGTGCTCCTCGGGGGTACGTCCTCCGCTCGGGATGTTCACGCCCGGCGGCTTCGCCGACAAGCTCGTCGCCGATGTCCCTGACCTCGCGAGAGTTCCCGCTGGGCTCGACCTGTCGCTGGCGGCCCTGGCGACGGACGCCGGCATGACGTCGTACCACGCGATGATCATGGCCGGCGGCGCATCGACGGGAATGAAGGTCGGGGTCATCGGGTACGGAGGTCTCGGCCAGATCGGTACGCGCGCCGCGGTGCTCAAAGGCGCCGCAGTCCACATCGCCGAGCCGAAGCACGAGGTCTGGGAGCTGGCCAAGGCGGCCGGGGTCGCGGCCTGCGTGGCCGACGCGGACGAGTGGGCCGGGCAGAACTTCGACCTAGTGGTCGACTACGCAGGGTTCGACACGACCCAGAAGGCGATCAACGCCATCAGGCGCGGCGGCACCGTCGTCCAGGTGGGTCTCGGCAAGCCAACGTTCACCATCCTCAGCCACACCATCCTGGGCAGGACCCTGATCGGATCACTGGGCGGCACGGTCGCCGACATCGAGGAGGTCTTCGACCTCCTGCTCGCGAAGGAGATAGAGCCCGCGTACACCGAGATCAGCTTCGAGGCGATCGGCACCGGCCTCGAGCTCCTCAAGAACAACCAGGTCACCGGGCGCCTTGTCGCGCGGTTCGGAGATTGAGCCCGCTGCACCTTGCGCGTCTGTCGTTGCGGCACAGCCTCGCCGACTAGCCTTGCGCCGTGACCCAGCCGCCGTACCCCTCCCAGCCCCAGGGGGATCCTGCCCAGCAGCCGCAGCCTCCTCAGCCGGGAGGGCAGGCGCCGTACCCGCAGGCGCCCGCCGGCCAGCCTCCCTACCCGCCAGCGCCTGACGGCCAGGCGCCGTACGGGCAGCCGTCGCAGCCGGTTCCCTACCCGCAAGGTTCCGGGGGCACACCTCCGTACACGCCGCCGGCGCAGCCAGTCCCGTACCAGCAGCAGAACCCGTACGGCGCGGCGCCGAGCCCGTACAACCAGCCCAACCCGTACGTGCCGCAGCAGCCCTCGGCGCCGAGCCATCTCGGGCCCAACGGTGCGCTGCAGTCGCACGGTCTGGTGCCCGGCGCGCAGCAGCGCCCGGGGAGCGCCTACTACGGGCAGCAGCCGCCGCGTCCGCAGCCGCAGGGGCCCTCCTGGGGTGGCGCGAAGCCGCTCGTCGCAGCGGGCCCGCCCAAGCGTTCTCAGACCGGCGTCATCATCGGCGTTTCCGCCATGCTCGTGCTCGCGCTGATCATCGTCGTGGCGTTCGCGAGCGGCCAGGTGCAGAAGCTGTTCGCCCAGCCGGCCGTCTCCTCGACGACACCGTCCGCGACCTCCACGGCCACCCCGACCCCGACGGCCAGCACGTCGGGCGGATCCGTGATCAGCAAGCCGCCCGTACCGGCCCCGACCGCGACCACGCAGCGCTCGT
>JADGPB010000399.1 GCA_017882655.1 Propionibacteriales bacterium | reverse complement strand
TCGTGGACGTGCCGTCGTCAAAGGCCGCCACGGCCCGCCAGACGACGAAGCTCGTGATAACGGTCGCGAGGACCCATGAAGCGGCCGCCACACCTGCGATTCGCCGCCGCGATCTGTTAACCACGTGACAATCCTGACGTACGTCGCAGAAAGGTGCGGTTAAGGAGCAGAGAAAGTCTTGACCGGAGGGCCACGACACGCCCCGCCGCACCGCGGGATGCCATAACGTCAAGGCGTGTCCAACGTGCTCATAATCGAGGATGACGCAACGATCCGTACCGCCGAGATCCGAGCCCTCAACGCCCGCGGGCATTCGACGATGTCCACGTCGACGGCCCTCGAGGGCCTGCAGCAGATCATCGGCCAGACGCCCGACGTGGTCCTTCTGGATCTCGGCCTGCCCGATCTCGACGGCCAGTCGCTCCTGGCGATGATCCGCGCGGTCAGCAGCGTCCCCATCATCATCGTGAGTGCGCGCGACGACGGCCCGGAGATCGTTGCCGCACTGGATGCGGGAGCCGACGACTACCTGGTCAAACCCTTCGCGGCCGACCAGCTCGAGGCCCGGATCCGCGCAGTGCTGCGGCGCGTCGAGGCCGACCAGCCGCAGGGGCCGGTCGTCGTCGGCGGACTCATCATCGACGAGCGGGCACGGACGGTGTCCCTCGACGGTACGGACCTGGAGCTGAGCCCGAAAGAGTTCGACCTCCTCCTCTACCTGTCGCAGCGACCGGGCGTCGTCATCTCCAAGCGCGAGATCCTGGCCGAGGTGTGGCACCTGCCCTACGGCGGTGCCGACAAGACGGTCGACGTCCATCTGCACTGGCTGCGCCGTAAGCTCGGCGAATCGGCCGATGCCCCGGTCTACCTGCACCGCGTGCGCGGGGTAGGTGTGAAGCTGGTCGCCCCCTCGTGAGAACCCTGCTCGTGCGGTACGGGCTGGCGGTGACATCGATCGTGCTCATCGCCTTCCTGTTGCCGCTCGGATTCATGGCCCAGTCCCTCACCGAGGAGCGGGCCATCGCCGCAGGACGGCAGGACGCCCAAGAGGTCGCGCTTTTCGCCGACGACCCTGTGCGGCTCCCCGCCACACTCGCCAACGTCAACAGCGGCGATCGCCGCACCACCGTCTTCACGCCGAGCGGCGAGATCCTCGGAGCAGCCGCGGCGATGTCCACGTCGGTCGAGCTCGCACGTACAGGACGGGCCTTCACGGCGAACACCAGCGGTGGCGCGGAAGTTCTTCTACCGATCGCTGGTGCGCAGGGCACCACCGTGGTGCGTACGTTCGTCCCCGACAGCCAGCTGCGCGCCGGGGTGTACCGCGCCTGGGCCATCCTGCTGGGGGTGGGTGTGGCGCTGCTCATCGTCACGGCTCTGGCGGGGTTCCGTATCGCGGCGGGTCTGTCACGGTCGGTCAGCGACTTGGCGGACGTGGCGCAGCGGCTCGGCGCCGGGGAGCTCACCGCACGTGTCGAGCCGTCCGGACCCCCGGAGGTGGTCTCCGTCGGCAACGTGCTCAACGACCTCGGTGACCAGGTCGAGGGGCTGCTCGCCGACGAGCGCGAGCTCATCGCCGACCTGTCGCACCGTCTGCGCACCCCGATCACGGCGCTGCGCCTGGACACTGGGCTCCTGAACGACCCCGAGGAGCGAGAGCGCATGGACGAGCACGTCGCGGGGCTCGTGGCGGCGGTCGACACCGTCATCGAGGCCGCCCGGTCGCATCGGCGGCGCGGACCGGTTCGCTGCGACGCCGCACAGGTCGTACGGGACAGGGCGAAGTTCTGGTCTGTACTGGCCGCATCCCAGGATCGGCCCTTCACGGTCCGGATCTGCGATTCCGCCGCTCTGGTAGCGACCGGCGCCACGGAGCTCGGAGCCGGCCTGGACGTGATCCTGGACAACATCTTCAAGCACACCGAGGCTGGCACGGCACTGTCCTTGTCCGTGGCCGCGGACAAGCGATCCGTGAAGGTCACGGTTGCCGACGCCGGACCTGGGATGCCCGATGCCGGACTTGCGCGGCGCGGACGGTCGGGAACGGGATCCACCGGCATCGGGATGGACGTGGCGCGGCGGACCGCTGAGCACGCGGGCGGATCCCTCGTGCTTGGCACGGGGCTCGACGAACGAGGGCTCTCGGTGACGCTCAATCTGCCCAGGGTTTTATCCGAGCCTTAGTCGTCGATTGCCCCGGCCCTGTACGAACCCCCTCCACACTGCCTGTTAGTGACGTGAAATGGCGTCGCCGTACCGAAGGGGTCCCATGAACCGGATCATCCGTACCGCCCTGGCATCAGTCGGTGCTGCTGTGGTCATCACAGGCGGTGGGTTGGGCGTGGCTTACGCCACGACGCCCACGGCCGCGCCAGCACAGACGTCCTCCACGGGCGACACCGATCAGGTGGCGGCGCTGAACCAGGCTGCCGACGACCTACTGGCCAAGATCGCGACGCTCGAGAAACAACTGGCGGCGTCCCCGACCCCGACATCGTCGGCCTCACAGTTGACGAAGGAGGAGATCGCCGTGCAGACCACCCAGACCCCGCAGACCACGTTTCCCGCCGCACAGGTGACGACGAAGAGCGGCCAGGCCCCGACCGCGGCTGCTGCGTCAACGACCGCACACAGGACCGGCGAGAAAGACTCTACGAACGGAAACACCAATGACTGACCCCACCACCGCAGCACGCCGCGTGGCGGCGCTCACCCTGATCCCGGCCTCGGTGGCCGTGTTCGGCGCGGGGCTCGCCTGGGCGAACGGCCACGACCCGTATGCGGGCGCCTCCTCGAAGTCGGGCACCTCCAGCCAGACGCCGGACGACCAGCTCGCGGCGGCCCAGGCCAAGGTCGACGACGCGCAGGCCAAGCTCGAGAAGCTCCAGGCCGAGGTCGACGGCCGCAACGCCGACGCTGCAGGCCAGTCCGCGGCAGCAGCCAATGCTTCGTCCGCTGCACCGACCGCGGCTGGAGCAGCCACGACCGCTGCCGCGACCAAGGCGGCCGCTCAGGCCAAGGTGGCAGCGCCCGTTGTGAAGCCGGCCGTCGTCGCGGCACCTGCCGCACCCAAGGTGCAGACCGTCACCAAGGCGTCCACGAAGCCATGACCGTGAGCACCGATCTTGCCGTCACGTTCACGTCGATGGCCTCCGACATCGAGATCC
>JADGPB010000398.1 GCA_017882655.1 Propionibacteriales bacterium | reverse complement strand
CGTCGAGGCTTCTACCCCTTCGGGGAGCGGCAGGGCACGGCTCGAGGCAGTGCGACCCCCCGCGCCGGTCGCATCCAGAGCCGTAGACGTGCCACTCGACCTCGACTGGACGCCGAACCACGGGCTCTCAGGAGACGATCAGACGAGCCCCCCGGGAATTCAGACCACTTGATCAACGGCACGACCAGCAACGCCCCGTGTAGCGCCGGGGTTACAGTCGTGCGGTCACGAAACCGCCTCGGGAGTGGTCCGGTTGCCCGGTGGCCGCGGGGTTCGACGGCTGCTCGTCGTTCAGTGCGATTCTGCGCTCGTATCGGGCGCACAGCTGCGCGACCGAGTGTTCCCACACCAGCCAGCCTTTGGCGGCGAGCAGGGCCGCTGGGTCGGGGGGGTTGGCTCTGGCGAGCAGGTCACTCATCGCCAGCCCCGTCTGGGCGCTGAATGCACGCAGCTTCGCCACCAGTTCCTCGGTATCCGGCAAAGCGGCGGCGCGCTCGATCACTGCCCGCGATCCGCTCGCCGACAGCTCCGCGATCGTGTTGAGCGTGTCCTGCTGGGCCTGGGCGCTCAGGTAGGGAAGCAGCCCCTCAACTACCCATGTGGTCGGCTGGTGCACGTCGAAGTCGGCGCCGCTCAGGGAGGCGGCCCACGGCTGCGACAAGTCCGCACCCACCGAAGAGAGTTCGCAGGTGGGGTGGGCGTCGAGGCCGGAAAGCACCCGGCTCTTGAACACCAACACGTCGGGGTGGTCAAGCTCGAACACCCGATGGTCGGTCGGCCAGGGCAACCGGAATGCTCGTGTGTCGAGACCGGCTCCGAGAATGACGGTCTGCGTCGTCGGATTGGCCTCGCTCAGGACGTCGTCGATGAATCGTGTGCGCAAGCCGATGTAGAGCGAGGCGAGCAGCAGCGGCTGCTGCATCGCGGGCGCCACCGCCGGATCGTCCGGCCAGCGCAAAGGCAGATCCAACGGCGATCTCGACGCCGCCACCAGAGGCCCCGCATACGGATCCACAGCGAGCGCATCGCGGCGGGAGGCCTCCACGGCGCGACCTGCTGCTACCGCGAGCGCCGTGCTTGCGACATGGTCGCCGTCGAATCGTGCCACGCAAGTTCCTCCAACTCGATGCCTGATATTCATCGTTTCATACGCGCGAACGCCGGCACTCATCCCCAGCCGTAGACGTGCCGCTCGACCTCGACGAGGACACCCGGCCGGGCGCTGAGTGTGTCAACGACGCCCGAAACGGGTCTCGGTGTCGCCGGAAGGCGTCCGACGACAGGGGGTCAGCTTCAGCCCGTCGTCGACACCCCCAACGCGGCAGATCCGGGCGGAGTTCGAACCGCTGCGTGGCCCATTCCATTGGAACCGAGGAGACAGGAAGGGAGTTTGTCACTTCGGCGGATAGGTGGCGTTCAGATATACATCAGCCGGTCGAGACAAGCGCTTGTCCTCGCTCACCGTCTTCGGCTTGAGTCCCCGCCCCGCGGCCCTTTCGGCGGCGAGGTCGTGGGCCGACTGCATCGCCAGCGTGGGCGATCAGGGCGAGGATGTCGTCGTACGTGTCGGCGTCATAGAGTCGAGTCGGCGAGCTGGGGCGAAGGCGAGTGCGAGGAGCGTCGGTCCGCCATCGTCGAGACGGCGCTGGGCCGCTTCATCGCGACGCTCCCTGTCGCTCGGCCTTATCTGGCCCTCTGCACCCCGTTCTTGCCGGGCGTCGACGCGCGCCGCCCGGCTGGCTTCCCGTTCGACGACGGTCTCGGACTGCTCCGGTGGGAGCCCGAGGGCGTCGGCCCGCGCGTGCGCTCACGTCGGTCATGTTCCTCTTCCCGCATGTCCGCGGGCGCCTCCCTAGTGTCTGCGACGGCGCCCCGGCCGTCGGCCATCTTGTCGCGACAGTCTGCGACGAAGTCGCGTTTCGCGCCCGACCAGCCGCCGTCATCGTCGGACAGGTTGCTTGACACCGCATCCGGTCCCTTCTGGACCTCCTTGACCGGCCGGCGTACGAATGACCGCTCCCTGTGGTGATCCGGGACATTCGGGCCTTCGCTTGAGTCGCACGTCGCGGCACCCCGTGAGCAGCACGGTTGAGGACCGCGGCGACGCGTCGGGACGGGTACGCGGACACTCCCGGGACCCACCGCGGCCGAACCCATCCCGTCCGGACGGTTTCCCCCACCGCCGACTGGGGTATCCGGGAACCAGAAGTCGTGACGAGGGAGGGAAAGACCATGCGTGCTTTCAACATTGGCGGTCCCATCGCACTAGGCGTCGTGGGGGCCATCCTCTACCTCGCTGTGCCCAACCTGCTCAGGGGTGTGGACACGAAGATGATCGGCATCATCCTCTTCGTCGCCGCCGTCATCTGGCTCGTGCTCGGCCTTGTGCTGACCCGTCCCCGCACGCGCGTCGTCACGGACCGGACGGACGTCCAAGGGGCGCCCGTGCGGACTGTCCCCGGCCCCGCCGCGCCCCGGGAGCAGGTCGTCGAGCGTGAGATCCGTGAGGAAGAGGTCTGACCAACCCCCTTCAGGACCGCTTGCTTGAGACGCGCCCCGGAGTCGGGTGAGGACCGGCGTCGAGGTGGCGTCCCAGATGGACGCCGCCCTGCTCAGTGTGAGTCAGCCAGGCCTTCGGAGCGCCTTCCACAGCTGATCTAGCCCGTGAAATCTTCGCGATCCCGCGGGTCCTGGCTGCGCTACGCAACAGGAATCGGTCGCACGGATTGGCATGCGCTACGCGAGTGCTTCACCCAGGATGTCCATGCTGACTACGACACGATTGGGGTTTTCGACGGTGCGGAGGCGATCACCGCGGTGATGGAGAAGACTCACACTGGGATGGGACCCACGTTCCACCGCATGTCAAACGTCGTGGTGGACGTGGACGTGGACGGTGACCGGGCCAGCGCGCACACATACGTCCACGCCATCGTGATGGTCAACCCGACCAGCAAGGAGACGTGTCGACGCGGTCGGGTCGTACGACGACCAGCTGATCAGGACCAACGATGGCTGGCGCATCGCGGTGCGCGTCTCGCGAATCGCTTGCCTCCTCAGGTCGGCCGACTCGCCGCCACGGCCGAACCAAAGAAGAACAGTCACCAGGTGTCGACGACGCTCGAATCCGGGGCCAACGCGTCATGCTGATGGAGCCAGAGCGAGCCCCTTCGAGGGG
>JADGPB010000397.1 GCA_017882655.1 Propionibacteriales bacterium | reverse complement strand
CTTGAGGCCCAGCTGAGCGATCACCTGGATCGCTGAGATCACGGTCGCGGCGCCGCTCATGTCGCACTTCATCGTGTACATGGAGTCGCCGGGCTTGATGTTGATGCCGCCCGTGTCGAACGTGATGCCCTTGCCGATGAGCGCGAGGTGGTTGCGCGCTCCGCGCGGAGCGTACGAGATCCGCACCAGCCGTGGCGGCCGTTCGGATCCCATGCCGACGGCGAGGATCCCGCCGAAGCCGGCCTTCGCCAGTGCCTTCTCGTCGAGGACCTCGACCTCCAGCTTGTGCTTCTTGCTCGTGGCGACCGCATCGGCAGCGAACGTCTCGGGATAGAGGATGTTCGCCGGCGCGTTGATCCAGTCCCGCGTCTGGTTGACGCCTGCGGCGATGGCGACGGCTGCGGCGACCGCATCCTTCGCCTCGGGCTTCGTGGAGGGTGAGACAAGCGTCACGAGGCGGAGAAGCTCCGACGGCTCGCTGCCGAGCTTGGTGTACGTGTACGCGCCGAGCAGGGCACCTTCGGCGGCACCCTTGATGACCTCTGGCTCGACGAGGTCGAGGCTCACGACCACGTGGAGTGGGGAGGCGGGTTCGAGGCGAGCCAGGGCCTTGACGCCGTTGCCGACAGCCCGCCGTACCTGCTCGGGGGTCACGTCGACGTCGCCGAGGCCGACCACGACAAGGCGTACACCGGCAGTGGGAAGGACGACCGTGCTGCCTGACTTCGTCTTCGCGCCGAGATCGAGAGCAACAGCCAGCGGCGACGTACCCCAGCGCTTGGTGAGGTCCTTCTCGAGGGAGGAGGGCAGGTCCACCAGGGCAGGCGTACCCGACACCTGGGTGAGGCCGACGATGACTGCATCGGCGTCGCGCGGGATGGACTTCGACAGGGACACCGAGACCACGTACATCACCTTCCGGGCTTGTCACAGGGCACTGCGCCCCGCCGAGCCACAGTATCGCGTCGGCTATAGGCTCGGCATGGCCCGTGCGGGCCTCGATCACGTCCTGAGGAGAGGCACTGCCCATGACCGCGGACCAGTTGACATCGGTGCTCCACGACCGCCACGAGGCCGCGGGTGCGAAGTTCGCAGAGTTCGGCGGCTGGCTCATGCCGCTCGAGTACACCGGAGTGCTCGCGGAGCACACGGCAGTACGCGAGAGGGTCGGGCTGTTCGACGTCAGCCACCTGGGCAAGGCACTCGTCGCCGGGCCGGGCGCCGCGGCGTACCTCAACACCCGGCTCACCAACGACCTGAACCGCATCGGTGCGGGCCAGGCCCAGTACACGCTGCTGTGCAACATCGAGGGCGGCACGATCGACGACCTCATCGCTTACCGGCGCTCCGACGACGAGATGTTCCTCATCCCCAACGCCTCGAACACCGCGGAGGTCGTGCGGGTCCTCCAGGAGGGCGCCCCCGAGGGGATGGCTGTGACGAACCTCCACCGCGACTACGCCATCCTCGCCGTACAGGGTCCTCGATCGGACGAGCTGCTGGCCTCGATCGGGCTTCCCGTGGGCCACGACTACATGCGCTTCGCGGTCGCGATACTCGGCACAGCCCAGCTCACCGTGTGCCGCACCGGCTACACGGGGGAGCGGGGCTACGAGCTCGTCTGCTCGACCGCGGATGCGGGCGCTGTGTGGGACGCGGTCGTCGCTGCCGGCGAGCCGTACGGGCTGGCGCTGTGCGGGCTCGGCGCCCGCGACACGCTCCGCACGGAGATGGGCTACCCGCTGCACGGCAACGATCTCTCGTTGGAGATCTCGCCGGTAGAGGCCGGCATCAACTGGGCGGTCGGCTGGAAGAAGCCGGTCTTCGACGGGGCCCAGTCGCTGCGGGCGCAGAGGTTGTCGCCGCACAAGGTGCTGCGAGGCCTGACCGCGATGGGACGTGGCATCCCGCGACATGGCATGGAGGTCCTCGACGCCGAAGGTACGCACGTGGGCGTCGTCACTTCGGGAACGTTCTCGCCCACTCTGCGGCAGGGGATCGCGCTGGCGCTGGTGGACCCGTCGGTCGTGGAGGGGGACCAGGTCGGGGTCGTCGTACGGTCACGGACCGAACCGTTCGACGTCGTGAAGCCCCCGTTCGTCACGCCTGGGGTACGTGGCGCATGAGGCGGCTCATCCAGGCACGCGTTCTGCACGTCTTCGTCCTGGTCGCAGGTTTGGGCGCGCTCGCGTGGGCGCTGCTCGCGCCCATCGACCAGATCCGTTGCCACGACCAGGTCATGAGGCCCGGTGACGTGTGCTCGTACTCGAGCCTGACCGGCGCGGACAACGGGAAGACACAGACGTACGAACAGAGGGTCGCCACGGCGAAGTCAGCCAGACCGGTGGTTGCCGTGGTCGGGGTGCTCGTCGCAGGATTCGGCGGTCTCCTGCTGTGGTCGGCGGTTCGACGCAAGGATGTCGACGAGGCCGGTCAGCCGGCCTGACCGGTCACTCGGTCAGCGACATCGGCCCGTACACAGGGCGTCCTTCGTGGTACAGGCTCACCGAGGTGATCCCGCGCTCCCGCAGCTGCTCGTACGTCTCCGCCAGCCACGCCTCGGCGTCCGACTGCGTGGGGAACGGACCGCCGACGGCGGGGCCGTCCATGGCCTGATCGCCGTCACGCCAGGTGAACCCGAAGTACACGCTCGTATCCTCAGAGCTTCGCGCCGCGCTTCACGCGGGGAGCGGGTGCGCGCCACGGCCGGATCGAGAGCGCACGGTTGATCGCGAGCATGAGCAGCCCGCGCGTCGACGCGTTCTGCACCTTGGTGGCGAGCAGCTTCTTGTAGCCGCGCCACATCACGTACAGGTCGACCGCGGCGAGCACCAGAAGGCCCCACACGACGAACACGGAGATCTCGACGAGGAGCGGCCACCTCGTGCCCAGCAGGCTCACCGCGAGGACGAGGATCCACGCGGGCAGCAGGATCTCGGTGACGTTGAAGCGCGCGTCGATGTAGTCGCGCATCAGCACACGCTCGGGCTGCCTATCCTGCGCGGCCATGGCCTTCGCTTGGTTGGCCCGCCGAGCGTCCCGCTCGTGAACTCGCGCTTCCTTCTTGGTGAGGACGGGGTTCACACGCTGGCGACGCGCTGCCTCCGCTTGCTTGCGGGTCGGGGTCGGCGCTCCCTTGCCCTTGGCGTGATCCTGCGCAGGATCGGACACCTCAGGTGTCGCCTTC
>JADGPB010000396.1 GCA_017882655.1 Propionibacteriales bacterium | reverse complement strand
GGGCGCGATCACTCGGAAGCCGGCGTCGACAAGGGCCGGGATCTGATGGCGCCATACTGCATGTGAATCAGGGAAGCCATGCACCAACAGGACGTCGGGACCTTCCCCTTCCACGAGAACGTTGAAGCGGAGACCACCGACCTCAAGCGTCCGCCCTGAGATGCTCATCCGTGCGTCCTCCGTTCAGTCACCGATGACCTTCCCATGAGAATCGGAGTCAGCCGTCGATGCCTTTGACTACGCCGTGGCGCTGGGTGTGTGCGTGTAGCTGTTTGGCCGCGTCGTGGGTCACTGGTTTGAGGTCGAAGACGACCTTCTTGACCGTCCCCGAGAACGGATAGGGGGACTTGTCGGCGTACGCCCGGTCGACGTACATGCCGTTGTCGCAGCCGATGTCCAATCCGGCCGAGTCGCTGAACCTGATCGGCACGGTTCGATCGATGCGCCCTTCGCCGATCGTCGTGTCATTCAGCAGCAGCGTGACCTTGCCGCCCGTGCCCGGCTTGGATTGGTCGGCCTCGAAGAGCATGGTCACCGAGACGTCGCCAGCGGGGATCGGCTCGCTCGAGACCTGCGCATAGCGCTCGACGCCGAGCATCGAGTACGTGTGGTGCAGCAGCCCCGACTCATCGACCCAGAGCGCGAACCCGCCGAGCTCGTCGGCCTCGGCGACGATCACACCCTCACAGCCACCGTCCGGAACATGCAGGTCGGCCTCGATGGCGTACGAGCGCCCGTAGATGCGCGGGATCATCCCCGCGGAGATGTTCTGGACGTCGCCGTAGTAGGTCTGGCGGGCAACCGTCGGCATCGGGGGCAGGTCGCCGAAGAACACCGACAGTCCCCCAAGCAGCGGAAGCACCTGGTTACGCTCGGCCTCGGCCCAGAACAGCTCCTTCAGCTCGGCCAGCTTGTCCGGATGCGCTTCGGCCAGGTTCTCAGCCTGGGTGAAGTCCTCCGGCAGGTAGTACAGCTCCCATGCGTCCCGTTCGGGGTCGTAGGCACCCGGCGCCAGCCTCGCCATGGTTTCCGGACTCAGATCCCACGGCGCCTTGTCGAGCTTCGCGCAGGCCCACCAACCGTCCTGGTAGATCGCACGGGACCCGTAGATCTCGAAGTACTGGACGGTGTGCTGCTCGGCGGCATCGGGATCGTCGAAGGTGTACAAGAAGCTGGTACCGTCCATCGGCTGCTGGGCGATCCCATCGACCGAGGTTGCTTCGGGGATACCGGCAGCTTCGAGGATGGTCGGCCCGATGTCGATACAGTGGGTGAACTGGGTGCGCATGCTGCCGACGTCGCTGATCCGACTCGGCCAGGCGACGACCATGCCGTCGCGACAGCCGCCGAGGTGGCTGGCCATCTGCTTGCCCCACTGGAACGGAGCGTTGCCCGCCCACCCCCATGCGGCGGCGTAGTGCGGAAGCGTCTCACGACCGCCCCAGGCCTGCAGGCCGCCGTACTCCTCATTCACCAGTGCGATGGTCTTGGTGGCGTCGACAGCCACACCGTTGAGGAACGTGAGCTCGTTGAACGACCCGGTGATCGTACCTTCCATGCTGGCGCCGTTGTCACCCCAAATGTAGAAGATGAGGGTGTTGTCGAGGTCGTCCATCTCCTCGACGGCGTCGAGCAGCCGGCCCACGTTCCAGTCGGCGTTCTCCTGGTACCCGGCGTAGACCTCCATCTGCCGGGCGTAGAGCCTCTTCTCATCGTCGGACAAGGAGTCCCAGGCGGGGAAGAGGTCCGGGCGCGGGGTCAGCACCGCGTCCGCAGGGATCACCCCGAGCTCCTTCTGCCGCTGGAAGGTCTTCTCCCGGTACGCCTCCCAACCGTCGTCGAACATGCCCTTGTACTTGTCACTCCACTTGCGGGTCACGTGGTGCGGTGCGTGGCTGCACCCGGTGGAGTAGTACATGAACCACGGCTTGTCCGGGTCCTGCGCCTTCACCTCGTGCACCCACTTGACCGCTTGGTCGGTCAGGTCATCGGGCAGGTAGTACTGCTCGCCTTTCCCGCCCTCCGGGACGCCGATGATCGAGTTGTCCTGAGACAGCAGCGGGTCGAACTGGGTCGAGGCACCGCCGAGGAAGCCCCACCAGTGGTCGAAGCCCCACGCGTTCGGCCACAGGTCGAACGGCCCGGCCATGCCCTGCACGTGGTCCGGCGTCAGGTGCCATTTTCCGAATCCCCCGGTCACATACCCGTTGCCTTGCAGCATCCGGACGACCGGTGCGCAGTCCTTCGGCCGCGCCGCGGTGTAACCCGGGTACGGCCCCGGGAACTCACCGATCGAGCCGAACCCCACCCGGTGGTGGTTACGGCCAGTGAGCGTCGCCGCCCGCGTCGGCGAGCACAACGCGGTCACGTGGAACCTGTTGTAGGTCAAGCCCATCTGCTGCACGCGCGTCAGGTTCGGTGTCGACACCGGCCCACCGAACGTGCTCGGGTTGCCGAACCCGGCATCGTCGATGAGCACCAGCAGCACGTTGGGCGCACCCTCCGGCGGCTTCGGCGACATGATGATGCTCCAGTCCGACGCCGACGAGTCCAGGGTGCGGCCGATCGTTCCGCCGAAGTTCGGGTTGGGGATGGGCAGCGTCGTCCGGTCCGGGTTGAACTTGCCCATAGCCTCGGCCAGGGAACTCTTCAACTCGCCCATACCCGAGCCGTCCATCTCCGCGGCGGACTTCATGGCCGAGCCGGCCAGCACCCGCTCGACGGCGAGCCGGCTCGTTTCGGGAAGCACAGCAACGACGACGGCGGTGCCGGCAGACAGGGCTTGGCCGATCTTCTCCTCCAGCCCGCTCTTGAGCCGGTGGTCGGCGAATTTGCCGACGAGCGCACCCGCGCCCGCCCCGACGGCTGCTGCAGCCCCCAGCATCGGCGGCGCGAAGAGCCCCACCGCCGCACCGACCCCAGCACCCCAGGCCGCACCCTTACGGCCCAAGTGATCGCCGGTGTCCTCCAACCTCGCGTTCCCGTCAGCGTCCTTGGCGACGAGGATCGCCCCGTCGAGAGTGACCTGCTTCGCCTTCACCTGGCCGGCGAGCCCGTCGAAGTCGTGGTGGGCCACGGCGAGATCCTGGTACCCGGCAACGAGGACCACCTTGGTGTCTTCGCTCATGATGCTGTCCGCCTCCTTGGGGACGCACTGCTGTTAGCGGTCGCGACGGCCTTCGCTACGGTCCT
>JADGPB010000039.1 GCA_017882655.1 Propionibacteriales bacterium | reverse complement strand
GGACGTACTGCTCGACGAACCGTTGCGACGGCAACAGCTCGGGGAAACCGGACAGCGGACGGATGCGACTCACGAGTTCTGCTCCAGGAAGCTGAGTTGGAGGTACTGGTTGGTGGCGCACTCCCGGCCGATGCTCGTGGCTGGGCCGTGCCCGGGCAAGACTGCCAGGTCGTACGGAAGAGTGAGGACGGTTTCTCGCAGCGAGGCGGCCATCTCGGGCATGGAGCCGCCTGGCAGGTCGGTACGACCGATCGACCCGCGGAACAGAACGTCACCGGAGAACAGCCGCGATGCGGTGCCATCGGAAGCGTGCAGCAGCACACTGCCCGGCGTGTGGCCCGGCGCGTGCAGGACCGTCCACCGCAGGCCCGCGAAGCCGTACCAATCGGCGTCGGCCCACTCGCGAACGTCTGCCGGCTCGGGCAGCGTCGACGACCCGTACAGCGCCTCGACGAGCGGACCGGCATCTGGGCTCAGCCCGGCAGCGGGATCGCTCAGCAGGTGCCGATCCGCCGGATGGATCCAGACGGGGATCCCGTACGCGGCGGCGACGGCGTGCGCGTCCGCCACGTGATCCAGGTGCCCATGGGTCGCGAGGACTGCTACCGGAGTGCGGTTGCTCTCGCTCAGAAGGCGTTCCACAACGGCTGTGGCGTCCATCCCAGCGTCGATCACGACGCATTCGTCGCTGTCAGTCGCCCCAACTAGGTAACAGTTTGCCTCCCAGGGCCCGCACGAAGACATGACTGTGAACACACAGGTCAGACTATCGGGCAAGATAGGCGCCATGAGCGAGGCAACCCCGTCACCGGAGTCCGAGGCAACCCTGGCACCGGAGTCCTACGGCCGCGTCGACGCCGACGGCACCGTCTACGTGACGACAGCCGACGGCGAGCGCAGCGTCGGCCAGATCCCCGACGTCCCGGCCGACGAGGCGCTGGCCTTCTTCACGCGTCGCTTCACGGCGCTGGAGACCGAGGTCGGGCTCCTCGAAGAGCGGATCAAGCGAGGGGCGCTCAACCCCGACGATGCGCGCAAGAGCATCTCGTCCGTCAAGTCATCGGTCGCTGACGCGCACGCAGTAGGCGATCTTGCCGGTCTCGTGGCGCGCCTCGAGAGCCTCGCGCCTGTGCTCGCCGAGGCCAACGAGGCCCGCAAGGCGGAACGCGCCAAAGCCCATGAGGAGACCAAGGCGGCCAAGGAGACCATGGTCGCCGAGGCCGAGAAGATCGCTCTGGGCAATGACTGGCGCGGCGGCGTCAACCGGTTCCGGACGCTGCTCGACGAGTGGAAGGCACTCCCCCGCATCGACCGCGCCACGGACGACGACCTCTGGCACCGTTTCTCCTCCGCACGGACGACGTACACGCGGCGGCGCAAGGCGCAGTTCGCCGAGCAGTCCGCGAAGCGAGACACCGCCCGGCTCGCGAAGGAGACGATCGTCGCCGAGGCGCGCGAGATCGCTGCCACGACCGAGTGGGGCACTGGCGCTGGCGCGTTCCGCGACCTCATGACGCGTTGGAAGGCCGCTGGACCCGCCCCCCGCGACATCGACGACCAGCTCTGGGCGGAGTTCCGGGGCATCCAGGACGACTTCTTCGCGCGCAGGACCGACGCGGCGACGGCCAGCACCACCGAGTTCAGCGAGAACCTCGCGGCGAAGGTCGCGCTGCTCGACGCGGCGGAGAAGGACATCCTTCCCGTCAGGGAGGTGCAGGTGGCACGGCAGAAGTACCGGACCTTCCTCAGCCACTACAACGAGCACGGGCGGGTGCCGCGCGAGCAGATCCGTCCCCTCGAAGGGCGGGTCCGCGCGATCGAGAAGGCCATCTCCGAGGCCGAGGAGTCCGAGTGGCGTCGTACGGATCCCGAGACTCGTGAGCGCGCGAGCGGTACCGTCACGCTGCTCAGCGACCAGATCGCCAAGCTCACCGCTCAGCTCGAGAAGGCGACAGCCTCCAAGGACACCAAGAAGATCGCGGAACTGACCGCGTCGATCACCACGTACGAGTCGTGGCTGGAGCAGGCGTCGAAGACGCTGGAGGACTTCTCCGGCTGAGTCGTCCGCTCTTCGCTACGAGCGCACCCGGTGCACCTCGTACACGCCCGGCAGGGTGTTGAGCCGCTTCATGATGTGCTGAAGATGGGTGGTCTCAGCCGTCTCGAAGGTGACCGTGCTGCGGAACTTGCGGTCCTTGCTCGTCTCGAGCCGGATGGACAGGATGCTGACCTTCTCCTCGGCGAGCAGCGACGAGATCTCTGCGAGCATCCCCGTGCGGTCGAGGCCCTCGATGTAGACGGCCACGACGAACGACGACGCCAAGGTGTTCGCCCACGAGACCTCGACGATGCGCTCGGGGGTGGCCAGCAGGTTGCCCGCGTTCGTACAGTCCTTGCGATGTACGGAGACGCCCTGGCTCCGTGTCACGAAACCGATGATCTCGTCGCCGGGCACCGGTGTGCAGCAGCGCGCCAGCTTGACCCACATCGACGAGTCGCCGTGCACCTCGATGCCGGCCTCACCGTGTTGCGTCTGGCGCGGGGAGCGGTGGACCGGGTGGTCCTCGAACGCATCTTCGGCCGCATCCTCGGGGGTGCCCTGGAGGGCGATGATGTGCTCGACGACGGACTGGGCGCTGATGTGGCCCTCCCCCACCGCCGCGTACAGGGCGGGTACGTCGGTGATCTTGAGGTCGGTCGCGACCGCCGTCAGAGTCTGCAGTGTCAGGAGCCGCTGCAGCGGCATCCCCGCACGGCGGAGCTGATGCGCCAGCTCCTCCTTGCCCTGCTCGATGGACTCCTCGCGGCGCTCACGGGTGAAGTGCTGGCGGATCTTCTGGCGAGCCCTGGGGCTGCGCACGAACTGCAGCCAGTCCCGCGACGGTCCGGCATCCTCGGACTTGCTCGTGATGACGTCGACCACGTCGCCGTTGACGAGCGTCGTGTCGAGGCTCACCAGCTTGCCGTTCACGCGGGCGCCGACGCAGCGGTGCCCGACCTCGGTGTGCACCGCGTACGCGAAGTCGACCGGCGTCGCCCCGTCCGGGAGCGCCTGCACGTCGCCGCGCGGCGTGAACACGAAGACCTCGTTGTTCCCGAGATCGAACGTCAGTGTGTCGAGGAACTCGCGCGGATCCGAGGTCTCCTTCTGCCACTTCGAGAGCTCGTGGACCCAGGACAGCTCCTGCTCGCTGGTCGGCCGGGAGTCCTTCGGGCGCTCCTTGTACTTCCAGTGCGCGGCGACGCCGTACTCGGCGCGACGATCCATCTCCTTGGAGCGGATCTGGAACTCGATCGGTCGGCCTCCGGGCCCCATGACCGTCGTGTGCAGCGACTGGTACATGTTGTACTTCGGGAGGGCGATGTAGTCCTTCACCCGGCCCGGCACCGGACGCCAGCGCACGTGGATGACACCCATGGCCGAGTAGCAGTCGGCCTGGTCGTCGACCAGGATCCGCAGACCCAGGAGGTCGTAGATGTCGCCGAACTCCCGGCCTCGTACGACCATCTTCTGGTAGATCGAGTAGTAGTGCTTCGGCCGCCCGTACACGGTCGCTGGGATCTTCGCTGAGGCGAGGTCGGCCGTGATCTGGTCGATCACCTCTGCCAGGTAGCGCTCACGGCGTGGCTGGTTCTCCGCAACGAGGTGGACGATCTCGTCGTACACCTTGGGCTGCATCGTCGAGAACGCCAGGTCCTCGAGCTCCCATTTGATCGTGTTCATTCCGAGCCGGTGGGCCAACGGCGCGTAGATCTCGAGGGTCTCCCGGGCGATGCGGTTCTGCTTGTCGGGGCGGAGTGAACCCAAGGTGCGCATGTTGTGGAGCCGGTCGGCGAGCTTGATGACCAGGACTCGGATGTCGCGGCTCATCGCGACGATCATCTTGCGGATGGACTCCGCCTGGGTGTTCTCGCCGAACTGGATCTTCTCGAGCTTCGTCACCCCGTCGACCATCGCGGCGATCTCCGGGCCGAACTCCGCGGTGAGCTGCTCCATCGTGTAGGGGGTGTCCTCCACGGTGTCGTGGAGCAAGGCCGCGCACAGTGTCGGCTCGGTCATGCCGAGCTCGGCGAGGATCGTCGTGACGGCTAGAGGATGAGTGATGTACGCGTCGCCGGACTTGCGGATCTGGCCAGCGTGGTAGTGCTCGGCCGTCCGGTAGGCACGCTCGAGGAGGGCGAGGTCAGCCTTGGGATGGTTCTGCCTGATGACGTTGAAGAGCGGCTCGAGCACGGCGTGCTGGGGCGCCTTCGGCGCCGTCCAGCGAGCGATCCGCTGCCGCATCCGGAGTCTCGGCTGCTCGGGGCCCGTGTCGGTTCTGGGCAGGCTAGGCGGCAGCGATACGACCGCCGCTGCCTCTTCCGCGTCCGAGACGATGTCCGGCGACGCGATGTCCTGCTCCGTCACGCCTCTCCCTCATTTGAGTGGAAAGTACCAGTCTAGGCGCGTCGAAGCCCGGTGAGCCGTCAGATCGTGATCAGCGCTCCGACGCTTGAGATGCCCATCGCCGAGAGGTTCGCACGGCCGCCAAGGAAGCCGAGCTCCATCACCACGGAGACGTGGACGAGATCGGCACCGAGCTGCGTGACGAGCCGAGCGGTCGCGCCGACCGTACCGCCCGTGGCGAGCACGTCGTCGATCACGAGCACGCGGGCGTGGGGCCGGATGGCGTCCCGGTGGACGTTGAGGGTGTCGGAGCCGTACTCGAGCGCGAACGACTCGCTGTAGACGTCCATGGGGAGCTTCCCCGGCTTGCGTACGGGGACGAATCCGACGCCCAGCGCCAGGGCGACAGGGGCAGCGAACACGAACCCGCGCGCCTCCATGCCGACCACCACGTCGATCCCGCGCGGTGCGGCCTCGACGAGCGCGTCGATCGACGCCTGGTAGCCCACCGGGTCGGCAAGCAGCGGAGTGATGTCCTTGTAGATGACGCCGGGCTTCGGAAAGTCCGGTACGTCACGGATCAGCGATGCGACGAGTGCGATGCGCTCATCCTGGGTCTGCGGGGCCATCGATTCTCCTTACCGCTTGCGACGGTTCCGGGCCTGCTTGGACGGTTGCGCGCGCGGCGTCTGCGGCACACGCGTTGAAACCGACTGCTCATCGGGCTCATCGGGCTCTTCGTCCGACTCGAGAGCAGCGGGCGGCTCTGAGGCCTCCTCAACCGGTGACTCCTGCGCCGCAGCGGGAGCCTGCACGGTCGTGACCGTGAACGCGGGCTTCTCAGCATCGACTGATGAGTCTGCCGCGGCAGGAACGTCGAGGACCGTCGTCTTGTACGTGGCGCGGACCTCCGCGGCCTTGCGCCGACGCTCGACCCGCTCGCGATAGGCCTTCATCTCCGGCTCGCTCTCACGAAGCTGGGTGAGCAGCGGGGACGCGATGAAGATCGACGAGTACGCTCCGGCGATCATGCCGACGAACAGGGCGAGGCCGAGGTCTTCGAGCGGGCCGGAACCGAGCACGAAGACGCCGGCGAACAACAGCGCTGCGACCGGCAGCACACCGATGATCGTGGTATTGAGCGATCGGACGAGGACCTGGTTGACGGCGTGGTTGGCAGCCTCGGAGTACGTGCGCTTGTCCATCTCCATCGAGGCCACGTTCTCGCGGATCTTGTCGAACACCACGACCGTGTCGTACAGCGAGTAGCCGAGGATGGTCAGGACGCCGATCATCGTCGCCGGGGTGACCGTGAAGCCGACCAGTGCGTAGATGCCGATGGTGATGATGAGGTCGTGCGCGAGCGCGCCCAATGCGGCCAGCGACATCTTGGAATCTCGGAAGTAGATCCAGATCAGCAAACCCACGAGGATCAGGAAGACCACGAGCGCGAGCGCCGCCTGCTGGGTGATCTGTCGGCCCCACGAGGCACCGATGATCTGGTAAGCGACTTCGTCCGACGACTTCCCGGCCTTGGTCGCGATCGCCGCGCGTACGGTCTTCTGCTCCGACACGCTCAGTGACCGGGTCTGGACCCGTACCTTCGAGTCTCCGATCGTCGTGACGATCGTGCTGTCGAGGCTGGGCACACCGGTGGCGAGCACCGCATCGCGGTAGTCGGCCACCGTCGTGGCCGTGACGGCCGTCGGGACCTGGAAGTCGGACCCGCCCCGGAACTCGATGCCGAGGTCCAGCCCACGGATGAGCAGCGCGGCGATCGAGATCACGAGCGCGATGGCGGAGATCGTGTACCAGATCTTGCGACGGCCGATGAAGTTGTACGCGATGTCGCCGGTGTAGAGCCGGTGGGTCAGGCTCTGACGCGGCTCGGTCTTGCGGTCGAGGGTCGGGGTCGTCATGTCAGACCTTCTTCCTGGCTACGACCGGCCGCCGAACGACTCCGGACGTGCCATCGTGCGCCGGACCGATGTGGCCGGCGTCCAGTCCGGAGCCCCGCTTACCGGTGCCGAAGAACGTGGTCTTGACGAGCAGAGCGAGCACTGGCTTCGTGAAGAAGAAGACGATTATCAGGTCGAGGATCGTGGTCAGACCGAGCGTGAACGCGAAGCCCTTCACGCCTCCCAGCGCCAGCACGAACAGCACGGCCGCGCTGAGCAGTGACACGGCGTCGGCCACGACGATCGTCCGCCGCGCCTTCAGCCAGCCGGACTCCACGGAGGTCTTGATACTTCGACCGTCCCGCATCTCGTCGCGTATTCGTTCGAAGTAGATGACGAAGGAGTCCGCTGTCACGCCGATCGCCACGATCGCGCCGGCGATGCCGGGAAGGCTCAGCGCGAAGCCCATCGAGGAGCCGAGCAGGACCATCAGCGCGTACGTGCCGGCCGCTGCCATCGACAGCGATGCCACGACCACGAGCGCCAGCGCTCGGTAGTAGAGGATGGAGTACAGCAGCACGAGGACGAGCCCGATGGCGCCCGCGATCAGACCGGCACGGAGCTGATCGGCACCCAGGGTCGCCGAGACGTTGTCGACGCTCGACACGTCGAACGTGAGCGGGAGCGCTCCGTACTTGAGCACGTTGGCCAGGTCAGTCGCCGACTTCTGAGTGAACGATCCGGTGATCTGTGCGTTCCCGCCGGGGATCTCCGCGGCGACCGACGGAGCGGAGATCACCTTGCCGTCGAGCACGATCGCGAACTGGTTCAACGGGCTCGTCTGCGTCGCCAGGTACGTCGTCGCCGAGGCGAACAGGTCGGCTCCGAGCGTGTTGAAGCTCAGGTCCACGACCCAGCTCAGCTGGTTCGCCGGGACGCCTGCCGTGGCCGCCGTGACAAGGTTGCCCTCGAGAAGCGTCGGGCCGAGCAGGTACTTCGCCTGCCCGGTCGTCGCGAGATCGCTGCGCAGGCAGGAGAGCAACGGCTGATCGGCGACATCGGGGAAAGCGTCGCCGCACGAGTAGGAGCTGAAGTCCGCCGTGTCGGCAGCCGACGGAACCCACGCGAGCTGCGAGGTCAGGAGGTCCTTGCGGCCGCTGTCCGCGCTCGGCAGGGGCGACGTGACCGCCGTCGGCCGCGCGCTGCTCAGCACCGGCACCGCGGGAAGCGCGGTGGCCTGGTCGGTCGCCGGAGAGTTCGCCGTCGACTGGACCTGGTAGACGGCGCGGAACTCGAGCTGCGCCGTCTGCCCGACGAGCTGTACGAGCTCGTCCTTCTGCATGTTGGGAACCGAGACCTGGATCTGGTTGCCACCGGTCGTGGTGACCTCGGACTCGCCGACGCCGAGGGAGTCGACGCGTTGCTGGATGATCGACTTCGCGAGATCCAGGCTGGTCTGGTCGACCGATCCCGTTCCCGTCGAGTTCCTCGCGGTCAACGTGATCGTCGTGCCGCCCTGGAGATCGAGGCCGAGCCTCGGGGTCCAGGTGTGCGACAGCCCCATGAGTACGTACAAGCCCGTCAGGATGACCAGGAATGAGATGAGCGTACGCACCGGGTGCGTTCGCCGGATGCTGCTACTAGCCACGTGTACTGCCTTATCCCTGGTCGGCCAACTTGTCGGTCGGCTTGCCCGTCTCGGTTTCCGGCTCCGCCGCGACCTCGTCGGTGGCGATCGGTGCCTCGTTGGCAAAGGGGGACGTGCCGACCACATCGGCCGTCAGGGGCGCGTCCACAAGGTCGGGGTCCACGCTCCCGGGCTCGGCGATGTCCGCATACTCGAACTCGTCCTCGTCGTCCTTCAGGGGACGGATGATGGCCTGGCGAACGAACGTGAGCTCGACACCGGGTGAGACCTCGACGACCACCTGCTTGTCGCCCAGGTGACGCAGCGTGCCGAAGATGCCGCCGGACATCATGACCCTAGAACCCTCCTGAAGCGAGGCCTGGAGCTCCTTGGCTTCCTTCGCGCGCTTCTGCTGGGGACGGATGATCAGGAAGTAGCCGACCACGACGAGCACAGCGATCATCGCCAGAGTTAACGGATCCATTTCATCCCTTGACTAAGAGTTCCAGCCCTGCCGACGCGGAGCCTTGCACAGCCTAGCGGCCGGTCCCTGCCTGAACCGAACCAGCCTCCGGCGTGGGCTGAACCTGTGTGCCCCAATGCCGGCGTTCAGTCGAACAGGCCGGGTGGCAGTGCGGCGCCCGGGGGCGGCTCGAGACCCAGGTGGGCGTACGCGGACGGGGTGGCGACGCGTCCCCGGGGCGTACGCATGAGGAAGCCCTGCCGTACCAGGAAAGGTTCGGCGACCTCCTCGACGGTCTCGGTCTCCTCCCCCACGGCGATCGCCAGCGTGCTCAGACCCACGGGTCCACCGCCGAACTTGCAGCAGATCGCCTCCAGCACGGCCCTGTCCAGCCGGTCGAGGCCCAGCTCGTCGACCTCGTACAGCTTCAGAGCCTCGAGAGCCAGCGCGTCGGTCACGATGCCGTCGCCCCTCACCTGCGCCACGTCCCGTACGCGTCGTAGGAGGCGGTTCGCGATGCGTGGCGTGCCGCGCGAGCGTGAGGCGATGATCTGCGCGGCGGTGCCCTCGAGCGGTACGCCGAGGCGGTGGGCCGACCGGTGCACGATGTGCTCCAAGGAGCTCGGCTCGTAGAACTCGAGCACCGCGGTGAACCCGAACCTGTCGCGCAGCGGCCCGGGCAGCAGGCCGGCACGGGTCGTCGCTCCGACGAGCGTGAACGGCGGGATCTCGAGCGGGATCGCCGTCGCGCCAGGGCCTTTTCCGACCACCACGTCGACGCGGAAGTCCTCCATCGCGAGGTACAGCAGCTCCTCGGCGGGGCGAGACATGCGGTGGATCTCGTCGAGGAAGAAGACCTCGCCTTCGGACAGTCCCGACAGGATCGCGGCCAGGTCGCCCGCGTGCTGGATCGCGGGACCTGACGAGATGCGCAGCGGGGCCCCGAGCTCGTTCGCGATGATCATGGCGAGGGTGGTCTTGCCAAGCCCGGGAGGACCGCTGAGCAGTACGTGGTCGGGCACCGTACCGCGGTGCTTCGCCGCCTGCAGGACGAGGCTCAGCTGGTCGGACACCCTCGGTTGTCCCTCGAAGTCGGCGAGGGTCGTCGGACGCAGCATCGCCTCGGCGGTGCGCTCCTCGGGCGTCGCGTGGGGATCAACGGGACTGGGCTCGTGCACGGGCAGCAACCTACTTGGCCAACGTGCGCAGCGCCGCCCGCATCAGTACGCCTACGCCGAGTGAGGGGTCCTCGTCGGCGAGCGGCTGGACGCGGTCGCAGGCCGCCTCGGCGTCCCGCGTGGACCATCCGAGCCCTTCGAGACCGAGCCGTACCTGCTCGCGCCAGAGCGGGGCGAGCGGCGTCGCCAGGCTGACAGGGTCCGTCGCGGCGAGGGCCAGCACCTTGTCCTTGAGCTCGATGACGAGGCGCTGGGCTCCGCGCCGGCCGATGCCTGGCACCGAGGACAGGGTGGCGAGGTTCTCGGTGGCGATGGCCGTACGGAAGTCGCCGGGCGACAGGACCGAAACGATCGCGAGCGCGAGTTTCGGCCCGACCCCTGTGGCCGACTGGACCAGCTCGAACAGCTCGCGCCCTGAGTCATCGGCGAACCCGTACAGGGTCAGCGAGTCCTCGCGTACCACCAGCGAGGTGGCCAGCGTCGCCTCCTGGCCGGTACGAAGTCCTGCGCACGTGCTCGGCGCGCACAGCAGCCGCAACCCCATGCCGCCCACTGTGACGACGGCCCATGTGGCGCCGACGGCGTTCACCACACCGGTGACGCTCGCGATCACGACGCGCTCCTCGCAGCGATGACCTGAGCCCAGGTGGTTGGCCTCGGCGTCGACGTCTCAGCGGCTTCGCGCAGGCGTTCGGCCGCTGCCCCCCGCCAGGCGTGACAGATCGCCAGGGCCACCGCGTCGGCGGCGTCGGCCGGCTTCGGCGCGCTGTCGAGCTTGAGGATCCGGGCCACCATCGTGCCGACCTGCGCCTTGTCCGCGCGGCCGGAACCACTGATGGCCGCCTTGACCTCGCTCGGGGTGTGCTGCGTGGCGGGGATGCCGTGACGCGCCGCGACGAGCAAGGCGACGCCGGCGGCTTGGGCGGTGCCGATGACCGTGGTCACGTTGTGCTGCGCGAACACACGCTCGACCGCGATGGCATCGGGGTGATGCGCAGCGATCCACTCCTCGAGCCCCAGCTCGATCTGCAGCAGGCGGCGTGAGATGTCCAGGTCCCTGCTCGTACGGATCACGCCCGCCGCGACCAGTTCCGCACGTCCGGGGCTGCCGATCACCACGCCGATACCGCAGCGCGTGAGACCGGGGTCAACGCCCATCACCAGCACCGGGAGGTCCTTTCCGAACACATGTTCGAGAGGCTAGCCCGTCGAAGAGTGGTCACCGCGATGCCACGCCGAAATGGAGGATCACTCCTCCTCGAGGGCGGCCTCGATCTCCGGGGCGACGGCGTCGTTCGCGTACACGTTCTGCACGTCGTCGAGGTCCTCGAGCGCATCCAGCAGCTTGTACAGCTTGCGGGCGCTGTCGGCGTCGTCGACCGCCTGCTCGAAGGAGGGGACGAACGCGACGTCGGCCGACTCGTAGTCGAGCCCGGCGGCCTGCACAGCTTTGCGCACGGCGACGAGCTGGTTCGGGTCGGAGGTGATGGTGAATCCCTCGCCCTGGTCGACGATGTCCTCCGGCTCGGCCTCGATGGTCGCCTCGAGCAGGTCGTCCTCGCTCAGGGTCCGGCCTTCCTGCAACTTGTCCACCTCGATGACGCCCTTGCGGGAGAACAGCCGCTGTACGGAGCCGACGTCGGCCATCGTGCCGGAGTTGCGCGTCACCGCGACGCGGACGTCGGATGCCGAGCGGTTGCGGTTGTCGGTGAGGCACTCGATGAGGATCGCGACACCGGCCGGGCCGTACGCCTCGTACATGATCGTCAGGTACTCGGAACCGCCG
>JADGPB010000395.1 GCA_017882655.1 Propionibacteriales bacterium | reverse complement strand
AATGCCGGGCAGCGGAGGCAGACACGCCGCGCGGGTCGTCCCTGCAGCACCAATTGCCTGTTCGCGAGCGGAGGTCCTGCCCGCCCGACGCCTCTGCCTGATTCGCATCTAGGGGTGGAGGTCCGGACTCGGGTAGGGTTCCGGCCGTGGAGTCGCTCGTACTTTTACCCGCCGTCGACGTACAGAACGGTCAGGCCGTCCAGCTCGTCCAGGGAGTGGCCGGGTCGGAGAAGGTCTTCGGCGATCCCCTCGCCGCGGCTCAGCGCTGGCAGGACGACGGGGCCGAGTGGATCCACCTCGTCGACCTCGATGCCGCGTTCGGTCGCGGCTCCAACGCCGACATCGTCGCCGAGATCGTCGGGGCGATGAACCTGAACGTCGAGCTGTCCGGCGGCATCCGCGACGACGCGAGCCTCGAACGGGCGCTGGCGACCGGCTGCCGCCGCGTGAACATCGGTACGGCCGCGCTCGAGAACCCCGACTGGTGCGTCGACATCATCGCGTCGTACGGCGACCGGATCGCCATCGGCCTCGACGTGAAGGGCACACGGCTCGCTGCCCGTGGCTGGACCCGCGAAGGCGGTGACGTGTACGAGACGCTGGCGCGGCTTTCCGACGCGGACTGTCAGCGGTTCGTCGTCACCGATGTCGCGTCGGACGGCATGCTGACCGGCCCCAATCTCGAGCTGCTGAGCACGATCTGCTCACGCACTCACGCCAAGGTCGTGGCCTCGGGCGGCATCTCCTCCCTGGACGACCTCCGTACGCTCGCCGGCCTCGTACCGATCGGTGTCGAGGGCGCGATCATCGGCACCGCCCTGTACGTGGGGAACTTCACGCTCACCGACGCGCTCGCCCTGACGCGCAACCTGGCCGGGAGCCAGCTGTGACGGCAGCGCCGGCCTCCGCCTTCCAGGCGGACCACCTGCCGACCGACCCGCCGCCACTGCTCGACGGAAGGCTCGCGGACCTGCTGGCCGGCAAGAAGATCGTGATGACCGGGGTGACCGGTTTCATCGGGGAGCAGATCCTCTGGAAGATCCTCACGGAGCTGCCCGAGACGAAGATCACGGTTCTCGTCCGCCGCAAAGGCTCCACCACGGCTCGCGAGCGCGTGGTCGCACTGGTGAAGAAGAAGATCTTCACGGACGTACGCGACGCTGCAGGCGGCGCAGAAGAGCTCGTCGCTGGGCGCATCACGGTCATCGAAGGCGACCTGCCGAACGTTCCGGAGCTGCCCGGCGACATCGACGTACTGCTGCACTGCGCCGGCGATGTCTCGTTCGACCCTCCGATCGACCAGGCGTTCCTCACCAACGTCGTCGGTACGAAGGCGCTGCTGACCCGGCTCGTCGAGTCGGTGACGGGTCCCGACGGCACGCTCGCGCGGATCCCGCACTACGTGCACGTGTCCACCGCCTACACCGCCGGCCGCCGGCGCGGTGCCATCCCAGAGGCAGCCCACTCGCACGACGTGGACTACGAGGCGGAGATGAAGGCCGCGCTGGCGATGAAGGACCTCATCGAGGCCCAGTCGCGTACCGCATCGCAGCTGACGAAGCTGCGCAAGCAGGCCGAGCGGCTCCACCGTCAGGCGGGCTTCCTGACCACGGCCGAGGACACCGAGATCCGCCGCAAGGAGTGGGTCACCGCGCAGCTGGTCGCGGCCGGTACGGAGCGGGCGCGCTCTCTGGGCTGGACCGACGTGTACACGTTCGCCAAGGCCATGGGCGAGCGGGTCGTCGCCGACCTGGGCAAGAACATCAAGGTCTCCGTCGTGAGGCCTGCGATCGTCGAGTCGAGCCTCATCCACCCGTACCCGGGCTGGATCGAGGGCTTCAAGATGGCCGACCCGATCATCCTCGCGTACGGCCGGGGGAGCCTTCCCGAGTTCCCCGCTTCGCCGGACGCGGTGATCGACATCATCCCCTGCGACTTCGTCGTCAACGCGATCCTCGCCGTGTGCGCGACCGATCCCGAGGTCGGTGCGCCCGCGTACTACCACGCGGCGTCCGGCGCGAGGAACCCGCTGACGTTCCGCGGCATCTTCGAGCACGTGCACCGGTACTTCTCGGAGCACCCGTACGGGACCGGGCAGCAGTCGGCGAAGCTGGCCATCTGGGAGTTCCCCGGGGCGGCACCGGTCCAGCGTCTGCTGCAGGCGACTGAGCTGTTGCACGGGGTCGCCGAGCGCGCCCTCACGTACATCCCGCGCGGACCGATGACCCGTGGCCTCGCGGCGAAGCTCGACAGGGGCGGCAGTCAGCTCACTTTCCTTCGCAAGTACCTCTCGCTCTACTCGGAGTACCTGCAGTCGGAGCTCCACTTCGTCGACGATCGCACGCTCGCGCTGCACCGCTCGCTTCATCCCGACGACGCCGGCACATGGGGCTTCGACACCGCGGCTTTCGACTGGGACGAGTACATGGTCGGCATCCACATCCCGTCGATCACCGATCCCGTACGGCGCCTGGAGTCGGCGCGCCGCCGGCGCGGCGAGCGCAGCTCGACGTACCGCGAGCTCAAGCCGCTCGCCGAGGGCGAGGAGCGGCCGAAGGTCCTGGTCGCGTTCGACCTCGACGGCACCGTGCTCAGCACGAACGTGCTGGAGACGTACCTGTGGGCGCGGCTCCCTGAGCTGGGCGTCAGCGGTCGGCTGCGCGAGCTGGCTGGAGTGGTGTCGCAGCTGCCCAGCTACATCGGCGCGGAGCGGCGAGACCGCGGCACGTTCCTGCGCTCGGTGTACCGGCGCTACCGCGGCGCCGACCTCGCGGCGCTGGAGGCATTCGTCGACGAGACGATGGCGCCGCACATGCTGGACCGGATGTCGAGCGATGCGATCCGGCGGGTGCGGCAGCACCGCGCGGCCGGCCACACGACGATCCTCATCACCGGCGTCATCCGGCCCCTTACCAAGCCGCTGGACCCCTTGTTCGACGTCATCGTCTCGGCAGAGCTGGCCACGGACGCGCAGGGGAAGTGCACGGGGTTCCTCACGGGACCGCCCATGGTGGGAGAGTCGCGCTCGGCGTGGCTGCGCCACTACGCGCAGCTCCACGGCATCGACCTCGCGTCGAGCTTCGCGTACGCCGACAGCCACGTCGATCTGCCCATGCTGCGTACGGTCGGCTATCCCGTCGCCGTCAACCCCGACATCGGACTTCAGCGCGCCGCGCGTCAGGCGGGCTGGTCTAGCGTCGAATGG
>JADGPB010000394.1 GCA_017882655.1 Propionibacteriales bacterium | reverse complement strand
CAGCGAGAACAGCAACAACACGATTCCCACAGCGCCGATGACGAGGAACGTGGTCACTACTGCCTCCGATCGGGTACCACCCACTGTAGGGGGCGCCGGGGCCGGTTTCCGGGTCAGGAATCAGACGGTGCGCGGGACCTTGCCGGTCCAGGTGAGGACCTTGCACATGAACTTGTGCCCCTTGTCGCCCTCCGCGTGGAACATCAGCGGGCAGCCTCCGTCGATGACCGTGATCCCATGCTCGCGGCCCCAGTCCGCCGCCGTCGTCGAGACCGACCCGGCACCGAAGGAGCGGTGCATCCACACCTTCTCGATCCCGAGGTTCGCCGCCTCTTCCATCGTGCCTTGTGCGCGTTGTGGCGCGGTGGCGATGACGACTGCCTCGACACCTCCCGGGATCGCG
Organism: Propionibacteriales bacterium; assembly: GCA_017882655.1. Lineage (GTDB taxonomy): Bacteria > Actinomycetota > Actinomycetes > Propionibacteriales > Propionibacteriaceae > Fen-668. The sequence goes on along the minus strand of JADGPB010000394.1, from coordinate 2,806 downwards.
TGGAGGTCGGGGTAGGAGCGGTCGCCCTCCACCTCGCCGACGCTCGGGTTGACGGCGAACACCTCATAGCCCTTGTCACGCAGCCAGGTGTAGACGGCATTGCTGCCATGACCCTTGGGGGCGTGGGACACCCCGGTCACCGCGATACGTCGACTGGTGAGGAACTCACTGGCTGCATCCTTCGTGGTCGTCACAGGTGGCGCCTCCCTTTCGGTCTCGATCGTCGCACACGGCTGCCGACGGTCATGCAGCAGGCACTGCTGCCGCGCAGTGTGGGTAGGGACGCCTACGATGCGGTCGTGCCGCTATCTCGTACGTCGCGCATCGCCATGGTGTCGATGCACACCTCCCCACTCGATGCGCCGGGATCGGGTGACGCGGGCGGCATGAACGTTGTGGAGCGCCACACCGCCGAAGCCCTCGCCGAGCTGGGCCACCAGGTCGACCTCATCACGCGTCGCAGCGACCCGGGTCAGCCGGACGTCGTGGACCTTGGTGGGGGAGTCAGATTGCGACACCTCGACGCCGGACCCGCGGAGCACCTGGCGAAGTCGGCGATCGACGCGTACGTGGACGAGTTCAGCGCGTCGATGGGCACGCTCGACCCGTACGACATCGTCCACAGCCACCACTGGATGAGCGGCATGGCCGCGCTGCCGCTCGCGCGGCAGTGGGGCGTCCCGCACGTACAGAGCTATCACTCGGTCGCCGCGCTGCCCGGTGACTACCTCAGCGAGGGCGAGCCGCCCGAGTCGAGCGCCCGCGTGGACGGGGAGTCGCTGCTGGCCATGGAGTCCGACCTCGTCGTCGCGATCTCCGCGGCCGAGGCCCGTACGGTCGTGTCGCGTTGTGGGGCTGACCCCAACCGCGTCGTGATCGTGCCGCCGGGCGTCGACGCCCGGCAGTTCCGTCCGCGTGGCCTCGACGAGCCCAAGTGGACCTGGCCGCACGAGCGTGGCCCGGCTTGCTCCAAGGGCTACATGTTGTTCGCCGGGCGACTGCAGCCGCTGAAGGGTCCCGACCTCGCGATCGCTGCGCTGGCGCAGGTGCCGGAAGAGCTGCGTCCGCATCTCGTCGTCGCCGGCGAGGTGAGCCGGGACTTCGCCGGCTACGCCGACGAGCTCCGCGGGATGGTCGATCGGTTCGCGCTCGGCCAGTACGTGACGTTCATGGGCTCGCAGAGCCGCGAGTCTCTCGCGGAGATGCTGCGCGGCGCCCTGCTCTGCCTCGTCCCTTCGCACTCGGAGACGTTCGGCCTTGTGGCGCTTGAGTCGGCCGCCTCCGGAACCCCTGTCATCGCGTCGGCGGCCGGCGGCCTGCGCGAGGCGGTCGTCCACGGCGAGACCGGCCAGCTCATGGACAGCCGTCTGCCGAACGACTGGGCGTCGGCGATGATCCGCCTGCTTGCCGATCCCGAGCTGCTGGCCCGGATGGGAACCGTGGCCCGGATCCATGCCCGTCAGTACTCGTGGCACAACACCGCGCAGTGCCTCACCGAGGTGTACGACCGGCTGCTTGACTCCCGAGACGTGTCCTACGACCAGGGCACGCGGCCGCTGGACCTGCCGCCGGATCTGGAGATGCGAACCCGCAGCGGCGACCCGCACGACGACGGGCACGTGTAGCGTCTGGCGTCGTGACGGCCCGGACGTACCTGCTCTGCCACGCCCATCCCGACGACGAGACGTTGGCGACCGGGGCGATCGCGCTGGGGTTGCGGGCGCGCGGTGACGCCGTGGTCGTGCTCACCGCGTCGCGGGGCGAGCTGGGCGACGTGAGGCCGGGTCCATTCGCTCTCCTGGTCGGTACGCCCGAGCTGGCGGCGATCCGGGAGAGGGAGCTGGTGACCGCGGTCGCAGCGCTGGGCGTTGTGGGGAACGCGTACCTGGGCGCACCCCCGGCGCGAGCTGAGGGGCTGCCTCCCAGGCGCTACACCGACTCGGGCATGCGCTGGGTGACTCCGACGGTGGCCGGCCCCGGAGGCCTTGCAGGTCCCGAGTCGCTGACAGCCGCCGACCTGGACGAGGTCACGGCCGACATCGCGGCGTTCGCCCGAGCCACCCACGCGACCGACCTCGTCTCGTACGACGACGACGGCGGATACGGCCATCCCGACCACGTCCGCATGCACCACGCGACGCGCGCCGCGGCGACGCTGCTGGGGCTGCCGTTCCACGCGATTGTCACCGACCCGGCCGGACCGTACGACGAGTGGCTGGACGCGACGTCCGAAGCAGAGGCGCTGAACAGTGCGTACGACGCGTACAAGACGCAGTTCGTCCGCGACGGGGACGAGGTCACGCACGTGGGTGGTCAGGACGACCGGGTCATACGTGCCGCGGGACTGCGGCTCGCCTGACCTACCAGGACCCGCCGCCCTCGGACTCGGAGGAGTCCGGCGTGCTGTTGGTGTCCGGTTCGTCCTCGAGCCCGGCGTACGGCTGGTCCTCGCGCAGGCCGTCCTCGTCGAAGATCTCGTGATCGGCGTCGTGGGTGTGACCGTGCGTAGGCTCGCCGGCCGAAGGGACAAGGGGCTGTGCGGGCATCGGGACCTCTCTTTTCACGTACCGCATCCGACTGTACCGCGAGCCCTTCGGCGCCGATCTTGCGCCCGATCCCAGCAGCAATCCGCGTCGCGGGGCGTCGAGACGACCTCGGACAGGCAGACTGGGTAGCATCGGACGGTCACTACCGGGTCGCAACGCGGGCCGGACAGGGGGAAGGAGGCGCTCATGGGATTCATCGGCAACGTCGAGAAGAAGATCGAGAGCGCCGTGAGCGCGGCATTCGCGCGCGCCTTCCGAGG
>JADGPB010000393.1 GCA_017882655.1 Propionibacteriales bacterium | reverse complement strand
GACGTGTGCACCGAGCGCCCACGTCGCGCTCTCCCAGGTCTCTCGCTCGATCTCGGTCGGCATGAGGATTGTCACCTTGGGCTCCCTCCCAGGTCAGCGGGCGTCACTCTAGCGACTGACGTCTTCACCACGAGTTGGCCGTTCTCCGCTCATCGTACGAGAAGGTCGGAACCGGCGCGGCTCAAGCCAGGTACTGGGTCGCGTACGAGAGCACGAGGCTTAGGAAGCGGTTGCTCACTTCGGGGTCGTCGGCGAGGTTGTGGTCGGAGTTCGGGTAGGTGAGAAGGTCGTACGGCACGCCCGCGATCGACAGCCGCGACGCCATCTGCACAGCGTTCGTGTACGGGACGACCGTGTCCTTCGCCCCGTGGGCAAGGATCGTCGGCGGCGCACCCTTGGTGACGCGGTACGCCGGAGACGCCGCCTTGAGCGCCGCCTGGCGCGCGTCGATGGACTCCTTCGTCAGGTCGACCCCCAGCAGCTTGCTCAGCTCGGTGTACTGGGCGTCGTCCGCGGACGCGATGAGCGCCGGGTCGAGGAAGTCGGTCGGGGTCGAGAGCGCGACGACGAAGCGGACGGGCACTGCGGGCTGGCGCGTGTAGGCGTACATCAGGCCGAGGTAGCCGCCGGCGGACGCGCCCATCAGCGCGACCTGCGAGATGGGCCAGCCGTCCTGTCGAGCGGTGTCCGTGTACGTGGCGAGGGCCAGGTCGATGTCAGCGAGCATGTCGGCGTACGTCGCGTGTTGGTCGAACATCCGATAGTTCATCGTCGCGGCCACGTACCCGAGGCGTGCGACCGCTCCGCAGAGGCTTCCGAAGTCGGACTTGTCGCCGGACGACCACGATCCCCCGTGGATCAGGAGGAACGCGCCGGTGGTCTGCGAGCGGGTCGGCGGGTAGCAGATGTCCATGACCTGAGCGGAGTTCGGCCCGTACGAGATGTTCGCCTTCTTGCCGGTCGTGTACGGGCTGACGCTCGGCGACGCCCAGCTCGGGGTCGGGTCGTTGGTACGGCTCGTCTTCGTCGGCGGGGTCCCCGCGCAGGCGCTGAGCCCGGCGGCGAGCGCGACGCACAGCGCGAGCACGCCGACTCGACGGAACTTGCGCATGGTCACGCCGTCTCCTCTCGCTGGTGGTTGCTCCCACTGTAGGCAGCCCCTTGCCAACCCACAGCAGCGCCCACCCGCGGCGCATCCTTCCCCCGGGCGAGAGACCCTGTACCCGTCGGCGAGAGTACTTGTACTGCTCGGCGAGAGACCCTGTACCCGTCGGCGAGAGACCCTGTATCCGTCGGGTGATACGAGTCCTCTCGCGGAGCAGTACAAGTCCTCTCGCGGAGCAGTACAAGTGCTCTCGCCGAGCATCGGGACACAGTCCGTACGACGTCACGTCGGTGACCGGACTCTGATCAGGCGCGACCCTGTCGACCCGGGGTGGCAAGAATGGCGGTATGGCTGCCGGGAACTTGACTGAGGCTCTGATCCTTCGACTCGCGCTCCAGGGGTTGCCGCTGCCGGACGGGGCGGACGCCGACGAGGCATTCAGGCTCGTATCCCCCATCCTCGCCAGGAACCGGGAGCTGAGCCGCCGGCTCGCCGACCGGCCGTGCGCCGCGGATCGCCGGATCCAGGAGTTCCTCGACTCGTACCTCTCCGACGCTCCCGTACAGCCCAAGCTTCCCCGGCGCACGCTCGTCCTCGACCAGCCGGGACTCGCGCGCCAGCTGAGCCTGCCTCGCGACGCGGACGAGTTCTCGTCGAACCTGCTCTCGAGCTACCGGCTCGCGAACGGCGTGCTGCACAACCCGGCCAACGACCGTCGTACGACCGCGGGCGTGTTCCACATCGCCGAAGGCGGCCTGCCCATCCAGGACGACAAGCTGGTCGTACCCAAAGCCACGTTCGCGAAGCTGCTCGAGGCCGCGCTGCAGCCGCCGGCCGACGCCCTCGTACTCCCCTGGACGTCGACCTTCGCCGAACCCGCCCGCACCTGGGTGTCCCTGCTGCTCCGGCCCCTCGTCGTACCGGCGACTCCCGCCTACCCGAGCGACCGCACGATGGAGACCCGCTTCATCGTGCCCGGCGGCCTCGTCGCGAACCTCGACTTCGTCGAAGGAATCTTCGGCAACGCCGGCGACCCGTACCTGCCGGAGAACGACGCGTCGCTCGACCCGAAGACGTGGACCGGCCACACCGGCTGCGTCATCCTGGCGCCGCACCTCATCGGGCTCACCAAGAAGTCCCTCGGCCTGCCGCCGATCGCTGCGGCGACCGAGCGCCAGAAGCGCGACGGGATGTGCTGGTCGACCGCCGACGAGCTGTACAACGGCGGCCAGGCGTTCAAGGCCTGTGCCCGCGACGCGCGCGGCGTGGTCGTCACGATCATTGCCGACAACTACTTCGGCTACTGCAAGAAGGAGGTGAAGACCCAGATCAGCTACGCGGCCAACCTCTTCGGCATCTCCGAGGAGGAGCACTCCGGAGGCGCGATCTGCTACCCGGCGTACAACCTGGGCCAGGAGTTCACCGACACCTTCACCCCGGCCGAGTACACGCTGTCCGAGGTCATGTCGACCAATCCCGGCCGGTTCGAGCTCCAGCCCGAGGGCCACGCCATCGACACCGTGGCGCCGGGCCTCACACTCGTCCCGGCCCTCTCCAGCTACAGCCTGCGCACCCAGACCGTGAGCTGGGCGGGCAAGAGGGGCGAGAAGTACTCGATCCCGCTGACGGCCGGTCACGTGTACATATCGCCCAACGGCTACCGCGTGTACTCGAAGCCGCGCGAAGCCGACAAGACCCAGTGGCACCTGCTCGGCATCTCCCCGATCGCCACCCAGTGTCACAAGCCGGCGACGGTCTCCGGCGGCGGCAAGAGCGAGATCAGCAAGTCGCTTCTCGACGCGTTCGTGTTCGCCAACGCCTGGACGGCCAACTTCGACTCCGACATCGAGACGGTCGCCGACCTCATCGCAGCCGACTTCGCCGACCGGTACGCCGATCCGAACTCGCATGACGATCATCGGCCGTTGTTGTCGAACGAGCGCAGCCTCGGCAGCGTCATCAAGCTCATGACCACGAGCGACGACTTCACCGACGCGTACAACGCAAAGATCTCGGCCATCCCGGCGCACATCAAGGAGCTGCTCTACCTCGTCAAGCGCTACTACCAGCCCGAGTGGGGCGACGACTGGCGCAGCCACTTCTCC
>JADGPB010000392.1 GCA_017882655.1 Propionibacteriales bacterium | reverse complement strand
GGCCGAGTCTGGTCCAGACGAGAATCGTCAGCGTCACCATCGCCCATCCGAAGCCGAAGTCCTCGATGGGGATGTCCCATGGGAAGCGAACCCCCGACTGCTGCGCCGGGTTGTAGATGACGATCGGAGCGGAGAGCTTGGTGAGCCAGCCGTCGACGAGGATCTGGAACACCCAGACGATCGCGATCGACAGCCAGTACTGGGTGGAGCGGAAGATGCCCGTGCGGAACCACGCGAGTTCGGCGACGACGACAAGCACGATGGCGATGACGGTGAAGAGCGGGTACTCAGGCACGCGTGTCCTTCCGCGCGCTGCGCAGCACATCGCCCACGGCCTCGTACGTGAGAAGCCCGCAGATCGGGATGACGATGAAGAACACGAGTTCCTCGAGGGGCATGACCCCGAGGTGGATGCCAGTCGTGAAGGTCGGGCTGTACGTCCAGTGGTTGCGCAGGATCCCGACGACATCCCAGATGGTGAAGACCACGACCGTCGGAAGGAGCGCGAGGAGGAGTCGGACCGGACGGCGATAGACGCGGGAGCGCAGGACGAACTCGAGCGGCAGCGTCAGGATCACACAGAGTGCCATCAGGGCCAGGTACTGCCAGCGGTCGTTCACCAGGCGCTCCCCCGGGGCGCCATGAGCGATGCTCGGGCCATGACACTCCTGCCTAGTCATCGGTGTCCAATGTTTGTATAGACTTTAGGGGACCAATGCCGGTACGACAATGAGCGTGTCCACGACATCCCTACGAAGGGCCCCGCATGGCCGACGAGCACAACCGGCGACGAGCCACGAAGCAGGGCGAGCCGGAGAGCCCGCGGGTCCAGCACGACGGGACGGTGTGGCGCATTCGATCCCTCTCCGCCGCTCGTCAGGCGCTGCGTGCCCGCGAGCAGACGACCCAAGCGGGCTTCACTGCCGAGGCCATACCCAGGGGCTTCTTCACCAAGCACCCCATCCTCGTCTCGGACGGCCCAGCGCACGACGAGCAGCGCAGCAAGGTCGCGCGCTTCTTCGCGCCGACCGTGGTGGCCGAGCGCTACACCGACCTGATGGAGTCGTGTGCCGACCGGCTGCTGGCCGAGGCGGACGCGGCCGGGACGATCAAGCTGGACGAGCTCGCGCTGCTGTACGCGGTCGAGGTGACGGCCGAGGTGGTGGGCCTGACGGCCGCGCCTGTGCCGAACATGGCCAAGCGGCTGGTGAGCTTCTTCAACCAGCCACCCTTCGACATCACCCGTCCCGACCTCGGCCGTACGCCCCGGCAGTGGGCGCGCGCCGCCGTGAACGGGTTGGTGCCGATCGCGCGGCTGTGGTTCGCGGATGTGCGTCCGGCGGTACGGGCGCGGCGCCGATCCCTGCAGAAGGACGTCATCAGCCACCTCATCACCGAGGGCTACAGCGACGCCGACATCCTCGTGGAGTGCGTGACGTACGGGACGGCCGGCATGGTGACCACCCGCGAGTTCATCGCCATGGCTGCCTGGCACCTGCTGCGCGACGAGGCTTTGGCCCAGCGGTACATGGCGGCCGAGACGCAGGAACGGTTCGCCATCCTCCACGAGATCATCCGGCTGGAGCCCGTCGTCGGGCACCTGTACAGGCGGGCGCAGGCGGCGTTCGAGGTGAGCGACGCAGACGAGACGTGGACCGTAGAGACGGGCGACCTGCTCGACGTGTGCATCAGGCAGGCGAACGCGGATCCCGAAGCTGTCGGTCCGGATCCGTTGGACATCTGCCCGTACCGAGCGGTCCCTTCGGGCGTCGACCAGGCCGGCCTGAGCTTCGGCGACGGCGCCCACAAGTGCCCGGGGCAGCCGCTGGCCATCCTCGAGTCGGACGTGCTGCTCACACGCCTGCTGGCGCGGGGTCCCGTGGTGGTCAGCGAACCCACGCTCGGCTGGGACGACCTCATCGAGGGGTACTCCCTCCGCGATTTCGAGCTGCGCCTGACGGTCCTAGCCGCCTAGGACCGCTTGAGGTTCGGTTTGATGCCCTCGCGCCAGATGGTGAGAGGGATGCTCACGGACCTGTTCGTGGTGGCCACGGCCGCGGTCTTGCCGATGTAGTCGGTACGGGTGACCTGTTCGACGATGGCCGCGGCGAGATCCCGACGGGCGGTCTGCTTGCCGCCGATGTGATCCTCGGCGATGGCGTACACGGTCGGGGAGTCCATGTTCGCCAGGCCGAGCGGCCGCATGATCGTCCAGTCGAGGTCTGCGGCAGTGACGATGTCTTCCATCCGGCGCATGTCGTCGTACAGGGTGCGGCCGAGACGCGCGAGGATCCGCAGGAGCACGTGGCGCTCGGCCCAGCTCATTCCCGGGTCCTGCCACGAGGACAGCGCCGCCGAGCTCGTCACGACGAGCCGACGCGGACCGTCGGCCAACACCCGAGTGATCGCTCGGGCGCTCTCCGAGTACAGGCTGATCGGCTGCTTGCTGTACGGGGTGCCCAGGACGGACACGACGGCTTCGGCGCCACGCAACACGCGGCGAAGGTCCTTCTCGTTGGTCGCGTCGCCCCCGATGACGGTGATGCCCAATCCGGCCAAGCCGCCCGCATCCAGGTGCCGGGTGAGCGCCCTGACCGTATGGCCGGCGTAGACGAGCTGCTTGCTGAGCAACCGCCCCGTGGGGCCGTTCGCTCCGAGAACGGTGACGAGCATGACGGTCTCCCTGCGCTTGTCGCGACAAACCCGACGCTAGCAAGGGCCTCGAAATACCTCTCCAGGCTCCGTCATGAGGCGCATAAGGATTGTGTCAAGGCTCGTAAGGGTGACGTCTGGACCACTTCCCCGCCGACTGCCAGCGACCAACGATGACGTGTGATCGAAAACCTCGTGGCCGCAGTAGTCGGTCTGGCGCTTGTCGTCTACCTCGCTTATGCCCTGATTCATCCGGAACGGTTCTGAGGCGCCATGAACACCACATTGGCTGCCGTGCTGTCCGTACTGACGCTGCTCGCCATCCTGGCGGTCATCCACGTTCCTCTCGGCACCTGGATCCACCGGATCTTCACCGACCCGCACCATACCCGCGTGGAGCGGTTCATCTACCGAGTCGTCGGCGTGGACCCGGATGTCGAGCAACGCTGGTCGGTGTACGCGATCTCGGTGGTCGCGTTCTCTGTCGTCTCGGTGCTCGTGTTGTGGCTGCTCATCCTGGTACAGGGCTATCTCCCCTGGTCGCAGGGACGATCGATGAA
>JADGPB010000391.1 GCA_017882655.1 Propionibacteriales bacterium | reverse complement strand
GTTCACCGGCACGGTGGAGTCGGTCCTCATCGAGCTGTCCGAGGGGGCTGACGAGTTCAACCATCTGATCGACCCGCAGCTGCGGCTGTCTGTCGCGATAGCGCGGCAATGACGTCCAGGGTGCCGGCGGTTCCATCAGAGCCGCTGGTTGGCCCTTCTCTTCCAACCACGACTGCCGCCCGAACGTGAGCGGTGTCAGTCCGCCGCCGCACCGGATGCGGACGCTGCGCCAGGACGCGCAGGCCGGCGTCGTACTCGGGGTGCAGAGCGTGCCCGACGGACTCGCCACCGGAGTGCTGGCGGGTCTGAGCCCCTTGAACGGCCTGTACGCGTACATGGTCGGCACCCTCGCCGGTGCGGCGGTCACGTCGTCTGCCTTCATGGTCGTCCAGGGCACCGGGGCCATGGCGATGGTCATCGCCGACGTGCCGGCCCTGCACGGCGAGCCGGACCAGGCGCGGGCCGTCGCGACTCTGGCCCTGCTGACGGGCGCGGTGATGCTCCTGGCCGGAGCCCTGAAGCTCGGGACGCTTCTGCGTTTCGTGTCGAACGCGGTCCTCGTGGGGTTCATGAACGCCGTCGGCGTCAACATCGTTCTCGGGCAGCTGGCGAACCTCACCGGGTACGCCGCCGACGGCGGTAATCGGGTGGCCCGCAGCCTGAACACGCTGCTGTCTCCGGCGTCGCTGGACTGGCGGAGCGTCGTGGTCGGCCTCTCGACGGTCGCGCTCATCGTGGCGTTGGAGAGGACCAGGCTGGGCTCGATGGGACTGGTGGTCGCCGTCATCGCGACGTCGGCAATGGCGGCGCTGCTGGGATGGACCGGTGTCGCGACCTTGCAGGACCTGGGTGTCTCGGTGCAGGGGCTTCCCCCTTTGACGTTGCCGTCCCTCGAGGTCGCCCCCCAACTGCTCGTGCCGGCGGCGTCGCTGGCGTTCGTTGCCCTCGTTCAGGGTGCGGGGATCTCCGCCGTGTACGGGACCGCGGACGGCGGGCGGGCGGACGTCTCGCGCGACTTCGTGGGGCAGGGCGTCGCAAACGTGGCGTGCGCCGTCACGGGCGGGATGCCGGTCGGCGGTTCGGCGTCCGCGTCGGCGATCAACGCGGCGGCCGGTGCACGAACCAGGCGGGCACCCATGATCGCCGCGCTCGTCATGGCGGTCGTCGTCCTGCTGTTCGGATCGGCAGTCGGCCACCTGGCGATGCCCGCGCTGGCGGGCCTGCTCATCCTCGTCGGTGTCCGCACGATCAAACCCGGTGACATCCAGTCGGTGTGGAAGGCCGGACTGGTGCAGAAGGTCGTGCTCGGCGTGACCTTCACCCTCACCATGCTGGTGCCGCTGCAGTACGCCGTCCTGGTGGGAGTCGGGGTGTCCGTCGTCCTGCACGTCGTGCGCCAGTCCAACCAGGTGCGGATCAGGCAGCGCGTCATGTCGGCGTCGGGCCACGTGATCGAAGTGGACCCGGTGGCGGTGGTCCCGCCCGGGGAGGTTGTGGTCCTCCAGCCGTACGGCAGCCTCTTCTTCGCGTCCGCCCCGGTGTTCGAGGAGGCCTTGCCACGTGTCGACGCGGACAGCCGGAGGTCGGTCGTCATCGTGCGCCTGCGCGGTCACGTGGACCTCGGCACGACCTTCATCGACGTACTGGCTCGGTACGCGGCGAGCCTCGCCGAAGCAGGTTCGCGACTCATCGTCGTGTCCGTCGACAGCCGCGTGATGAACCAGTTGGAGGCAGGCGGGGTGATGGACATCATCGGGCCGGACGGCGCCTTCGTGGGAGACAAGCGGGTGGGTGCCGCCGTGGGCAAGGCCGTCGCCGCTGCACAGGAGTGGATCGATCACGCGGAGCGAGGCGAGCCGGGGAGCCCGACGGTGCCCTAAGCGCTTGCGCGGTTCCGATCGACACAGTGTTGATCAATTGCAGTTGATCAATTGCAGCTCGGCGCTCGGCACCGTTGGCGAGGACCGCCGGCCGTAGAAGAGGAGAACTGATGAAGGTCCTGCTGGTCGGAGTCGGCACCGTCGGAGAGGCCATCGCGCGCCTGAGCGCCGGTCGGCCATGGCTGGAGCAGATGGTGCTCGCCGACCACGACCTCGATCGGGCCCGCCGGGTGGCGGACTCGATCGGCGATACCGCGAGCCACCCCGTCGCACGCGTCGACGCCTCGAACTCGGCCGACGTCGAGGCACTGGCCCGGGCCCATGGCGTCGACCTGGTGATGAACGCCGTCGACCCCCGCTACCTGATGCCCGTGTTCCTGGGCGCGCTCGCCGCGGATGTGGACTACATGGACATGGCGGTCAGCCTGTCCACGCCCCACCCGACCGAGCCCTACGCGCAGGTCGGGCTCAAACTGGGCGACGAGCAGTTCGCGATGGACGCCGCGTGGCGCGACCGCGGCCGGCTCGCGCTCGTGGGGCAGGGAGTCAGCCCCGGACTGGCCCAGGTGTTCGCGGCGCACGCGTCCAAGCACCTGTTCGACGAGGTCCACGACATCAACATCCGTGCAGGCGGCGACCTGCGCATCGAGGGCTACCCGTTCGCCACCGTGTTCTCCATCTGGACCACGATCGAGGAGTGCCTCAACCCGCCCCTGGTGTGGGAGAAGGAGCGGGGCTTCTTCACCCTGCCGCCGTTCGCGGAGCCGGAGCGCTTCATCTTCCCGGAGGGCATCGGTCCCGTCGAGTGCGTCCATGTGGAGCACGAGGACGTCGCGATGATCCCGCGCGTGCTGGACGCGCGCCGCGTGACGTTCAAGTTCGCGCTCGGTGAGGAGTTCATCGGGGCGCTCAAGGTGCTCCATGCCATCGGCCTCGACCGCACCGACCCGATCACGGTCGACGGTCAGCCGGTCCGGCCGCGCAACGTGGTGGCGGCGCTGGTGCCCGATCCCGCGACGCTCGGCGATCACATGACCGGACGGTCGGTCGTGGGCACGCACGTGACCGGGCTCAAGGACGGGAAGCCGCGTGAGATTTTCAGTTACCAGATGTGTGACGCCCAGGACACCATGCGCCGCTACGGACTGCAGCCCGTGGGGTGGCAGGCCGGCTTCAACCCGGTCGTCGCGATGGAGCTGCTCGCCGAAGGTGCGTGGCAGGGGGCGGGCGTCCTCTCGGCGGAGTCGTTCGATCCCGATCCGTACCTCGCCATCCTCGACCGCGACGGCATTCACCACGCCACGATCGAAATCGAGCCGGGCCGCGCCTTCGCCTGAC
>JADGPB010000390.1 GCA_017882655.1 Propionibacteriales bacterium | reverse complement strand
CCCTGAAGGTGCTCCTCGATTTGGGATCTGTGGTCCTTAGCAATCCACATTCTCCCAAGTCAGGAGCACTTTCCACGTCACCCACGCCAGCCAGTCACCCACCAGCATGAAAGCCCGAGGCTAGAGCTGACGAAGAGCCTGTACAGCGTGGTGTAGGCGAAGCCGACGGGGTTCTCGTCACGGCGGATGCGCGGCCAGTGGACGTAGATCCTGGCTAGCGTCTCCTGCACAAGGTCTTCTGCGGCGTGGTGATTGTTCGTGAGCATCAGCGCACGTCGGAACAGTCCAGGCGCGGCGTCCTCGGCGAAGCCGACGAACTCGTCCGCCTGTGCCATGTCTGCCTCCCGATCGCGAGCTCAGTTGTAGTACGCGAATCGGGACGGCCGTGTGACACCGACCTGACGCAAATCGTCCCCAACTCGGCGCCCGTCCCCGAAATCGCCGCCGAATCCGGCCGAGTTCGTGACGATTCGGATCAGGGGTGCCCGCGGGAGGGAACTGTCTACGGAGGCCCGTACGGTGGCCTCTGTGATCGACCTCGTACAGGACGCAGCCCTCACCGCCCTGCGGCGGCTCGTCGGCAACCCCGATGCCGACTTCCGCGACGGGCAGGCCGAGGCGATCCACGCGCTCGTCGAGGACCGGTGGCGCGCCCTCGTCGTCCAGCGCACCGGCTGGGGCAAGTCGGCGGTCTACTTCGTCACCACGATGCTGCGCCGAGCGGAAGGTGCCGGGCCGACGCTCATCGTCTCGCCCTTGCTTGCCCTGATGCGCGACCAGATCGGGGCCGCCGAGCGTGCCGGGATCCGGGCCGTCACGATGAACTCGTCGAACGCGACCGAGTGGGAGGACGTCCGCGAGGCGTTGCGTACGGACTCGGTCGACCTGCTCCTCGTCAGCCCGGAGCGGCTCAACAACCCGAGCTTCCGGGAGCACCAGCTGCCGGCGCTGGCGGAGCGGTGCGGGCTGCTCGTCATCGACGAGGCCCACTGCATCAGCGACTGGGGCCACGACTTCCGGCCCGACTACCGGCGCATCAAGGACCTTCTCGCCGAGCTGCCGTCCTCGACGCCGGTGCTCGCCACCACGGCCACCGCCAACGCGCGCGTCGTCGCCGACGTGGCGGAGCAGCTGAGCGTCGGAGCGAACGGCTCGACCCACGAGGTTCTCACCCTTCGCGGCGGGCTCGCGCGGGACTCGTTGCGGCTTGGAGTGCTGCCGATCGCGAGCCCGGTGCAGCGGCTGGCGTGGCTGCTCACCCACCTTGCTGACCTGCCGGGCAGCGGCATCATCTACACGCTCACCGTGGCCGGCGCCGAGGACGTGGCGACGGCCTTGCGTGCGGCGGGCCACGAGGTCGCCGCGTACACGGGCCGTACGGACACGGCCGACCGCGAGGAGCTCGAGCGGCGGCTACGGGCCAACGACGTGAAGGCGCTTGTCGCCACGAGCGCGCTCGGCATGGGCTTCGACAAGCCCGACCTCGGCTTCGTACTCCATCTCGGCGCCCCGTCGTCGCCCGTCGCGTACTACCAGCAGGTCGGCCGCGCGGGTCGCGCCACCGAACGCGCCGACGTCGTCCTGTTGCCCGGTCGGGAGGATGCCGACATCTGGCACTACTTCGCCACGAGCTCGATGCCGCAGCAGCGGCTGGCGGAGGCGGTCATCGTCGCGCTCGCGAAGGCCGATCGGCCGCTCTCGACGGCTGCGCTCGAGGCCATCGTCGACATCCGCCGCAACCGGCTGGAGCTGCTGCTGAAGGTGCTGGATGTCGAGGGAGCCGTACGACGGGTGCGGGGCGGCTGGCTGGCGACCGGGTTGCCCTGGACGTACGACGCCGAGCGGTACGAGCGGGTGGCCGCGGCCCGTGACCGCGAGCAGCAGCTGATGACCTCTTACGAGACGACGACCGAGTGCCGGATGCGCTTCCTCCAGGAGTCGCTCGACGATCCGACCGCGGCCGACTGCGGGCGGTGCGACTCGTGCCTGGCCGCGGCGGGGCAGGGGTCGTGGTTCGAGGCGTACGTCGACGACGCGAGCGTGCGACTGGCCGAGCAGCAGCTGGCGCAGGTGGGCGTACCGATCGAGCCGCGGGTGCAGTGGCCTTCCGGGATGGATCGGCTCGATGTCGCGGTCAAAGGGAAGATCGGGCCGGACGTCAAGGCCGCCACCGGGCGTGCGGTGGCGCGGTTGACCGACCTGGGCTGGGGATCGGCTTTGCGCGAGGTGTTCGCGGCGCCCGACGGCCCGGTGCCGGCGGAGATCGCATCGGCGTGCGTGGAGGTGCTGAAGGCCTGGCCGTGGGCGACCCGGCCGGTCGCGGTGGTGGCGATGCCGTCGGTGAGTCGCCCCCAGCTCGTCGACAGCCTCGCGCAGGGGCTGGCGCAGGTCGGCCGGTTGTCCTACCTCGGACAGCTCGACCTCGTACGCGAGGAGTCGTCGGGTCCTGGCGGCAACAGCGCGTTCCGGCTCGCGGACGTGTGGCCGCGGTTCGCGGTGGGGTTCGACCTCGCGGCGGCGCTGGAGACCGTCGACGGACCCGTACTGCTCGTCGACGACCTGTGCGACTCGCGTTGGACACTCACGGTCGCGACGATGCTGCTGCGCAAGGCCGGCGCCGGCGAGGTGCTGCCGTTCGCGTTGGCGACGGTGGCCTGAGGCGTCGGGGAGGCGAGTGTCAGGGCTTGCGCGCCACTACGTACAGGCGACTGGTCTCTGACTCGACGGCCGGGATCGGCGACCGCACGTACCACTCGCTGTCCTCGAGCCCGGCCGCCCTGACTGCGGCGAGTACGACATCGGGGTCGTGCAGCACGAAGTCGACGTCGACGACGTGACCGAGCAGGTCGGTCACGTGACGGGTCTCGGGGCCCATGTGGGTCGCGAGCGCCAGTATCCCGCCGCGCACCAGAGTCGTGCCGAGCGCCTCGATGGCGGCCGGCAGCTCCGACTCGGCGAGGTGGACGAGCGCGTACCACGCCGTGATCGCGGACCAGCCCGACGCCGCGCGGGGGCGGAGCAGCCGCCGGAAGTCGCCGACCTCGAACGCGACCTCGGGATAGCGCCCCTTGGCTTCGGCGATCATTCCGGGCGACGAGTCGATGCCCGTCACATCCGCCCCGCGTGACGCCAGGTGGGCGGCGATCTGGCCGGGACCCGTCCCGACATCGGCGATGGGTCCGGTGACCTCCGCGGCGATCCGGTCGAGCAACCAGGTG
>JADGPB010000389.1 GCA_017882655.1 Propionibacteriales bacterium | reverse complement strand
ACGTACGAAGGGTGGCTGCGGCAGACGAGCGCCACCTGGCCGCCGCGCAGCCCGTCGACGAGGACCAGGTCCCACTGCGGGTGAGCGGCGTCGAACGGTGTCGTCATCCCTTCGGCGACAAGGTCGGTCACCTGCGTCAGGGAGCCGGGCGCGTCGAGGGTCACGTGGCGGACGTGGCGGAGGATGTCGAAGTCCGTGTCGTCGACCCAGTCCAGCCCGGTGACGGTCTCGCGGACTCGCTGCCGGAACCGCGGCGCGAACGGCAGCCGGTCCGCCACCCGGTCGACGACCTCACTGAGCTTCAGCACGGCATCAGCGGACGGTCTGTCGAAGACGTCGACGAACGTCAGGTGCCACGGCGTGCCCCCGACCCCGCGTGACAGCGACGCGATCTCGGTCTGGGACAGGGGTTCAGCCATGCTTCTCCTTCAGGAACTCACCCACGACGATACCCATCGAGCCCGCGCCGGGTGCGAGTTGGCGCAGCGATGCGGCAAGATGACCGAGCATCGCCTGACGAGAGGAACACCATGCGACGACTTCTCGCCTGCGTCATGGCCACGCTGCTCCTGCTCGCCGGGGCCTGCTCCTCGACGACCGCGAGCGGCCCGGTCACGATCAACGTGACGATCGTGAGCGGGAAGGTCAGCCCGTCGGGTGCCAAGTACGACGTGAGCAAGGGTTCGACGGTGACCATCAACGTGACCTCCGACTCGGCGGACACCGTGCATGTCCACGGGTACGAGATCGAGAAGGACGTCGTGCCGGGTACACCGCTCGTGATCACGTTCACGGCGGACCAGACGGGGAGCTTCGAGGTCGAGACGCACGTGATCGAGGCCACCATCGCGACACTGAATGTCCGCTGACGCGCTGACCATCACCCTTCTGCAGCTGCCGGCCCACGGGATCGGCAGCCGGAAGGACCTGCCGCTGCCGTTCGAGTACGTGGTGGTGGGCGCGGCCGTCATCGTGACCGCGACGTTCTGGTTCCTCACCCGGTCGTGGCGTCAGGTCAGGCTGAGCACGCTCGGTGGCCGAGCCCTCCCCCGCTTCTCCCGTGTCCTGTCGTCGCCCGCTGTGCGCCTCGTCACGGGCCTGCTCGTCATCGTGTTCTGGGCCTGGTTCGCGATGGCGCTCATCTCCGGCAAGGACCTCGTGACCAACCCCGTGTTCGGGGTCGTCTTCGTGTTGCTCTGGGTCGGCCTCGTACCGGTCTCGCTGCTGGGCGGGGCGCTGTGGCGCGGTCTGCACCCGGTCCGGACTGTGGCGGGCTGGTTCCGGCCCGCCGACCGCCGGAGCCTCCTCGGCCGGATCGGCGTGTACCCAGCCGCGCTCGGCATCCTCGTGTGGGGCTGGTTCGAGCTCATCCAGCCTGACCGGGCGACGCTGCCCGTACTGCGCGGGTTCGTCATCGGGTGGGTGCTGCTGGTCGTCATCGGCACGCTGTGGCGAGGAGTCGGTTGGATCGGCAGCGCGGACCCGTTCGAAGCGTACGCAGCCACGCTGTCGCGGCTCTCGCCGTGGCAGTGGCAGGACGGGACGCTGCGCCTGGTCTCACCGCTGCGCAACCTGGGCTCGTGGCACCCGCCCGCCGGAACGTCGGCGCTGGCCTGCGCCCTGCTCGGCACCACGGCGTACGACAGCTTCAGCTCCACGACGTGGTGGATCCGGTTCGTCCAGGCATCCGACCTTCCGCGGTGGCTCTGGGGGCTGGTCGGGATGGTCTCCATGGTCACGATCGTCGCCGGCCTGTACGTGGCGGGCATTGCAGCCCTGCGCTGGGGGCTCACCGTCCGTACGGGGTTGCTCGAGACCGCCGACTCGTTCTCAACCGGGCTCGTACCGATCGTCGCCGGCTACGCCCTGGGTCACTACCTCACCCTGCTCGTCATCGAGGGGCAGCGCACGGTCATCCAGCTCGCGGATCCCCTCGGCCAGGGGTGGAACGTGCTCGGGCTCGCGGAGAACGGCGTCGTCGCCACGCCGCTCACCTACCCGACCGTGACGGCGCTCGCGCAGCTGCTGTTCATCGTCGGCGGACACGTGCTCGGAGTCATCGTGGCCCACGACAGGGCGGTCGCCTTGCTCCGGAACGAGGCGATGCGCCGCGCCCAGCTGCCCCTGCTCAGCGTCATGGTCGTCTACACCGTGGGTGGGCTGGTGTTGCTCTTCTCCCCCTAGGCGCGGGGTTATCCACAGCTCAGGCAAGAAGTGCTGGCGCTGAGGGCTTCACACAGTGCAGCGTGGAGTCATGGTCAACGCCGCACCCCTGCTCACCCCCGACCTCGCCCGCTGCCACGTGCTGCGCGTCGGAGTCCGTGCACCCGCCTGGCGCTGGGACGATCTCGCCGGCGACAGCACACACCACTGGCTCAGCCAGCCCACGTTGCCGTTCGAGACCGATGACGCCGGGATGCCGGAACCGGTGGGCGAGGACATCCCGGTGGAGGTCCGTCGGATGTCGGCTGCGCTTGCCCGCGTCATCGCGGAGGTGCTGGCGGGATCGCGACCGCCGCTCCAGCTCAGTCGCTGGCTGGACGACCCGCCGCTCAAGGTGCTCGCCGATGCCAGCCGGGCCTACCGCCGCACGCCACCCACAGTCGCCTCGATCCGGCTCCAGCTCACTGCGCGCGGCTCGTACGAGGTGACGTTGCGGCTCCAGCGGGGCCGCGGCTACGCCGCTGCGGCGTACAGGCTCGACAAGCGCCGTGACCGCTGGCGCTGTACGGCGTTGGTCGTCGGGCCCTGAGGGCTCAGCGGCGCTTCTTGTTGCGCCGCCCCTGGGTGCCGGGCCGGGCTGTACGAGGTGTTGGCGTGCGGGTTGCTGCCGCGGCAACCATCGGCTCGTCCTCGTCGGACTCCGCAGGCTCCGGCGCCGCCTTGGGCTCAGCCTTGCTCTTCGCCGGCTTCTTCTGGCTTTTGGGCGTCGTGTCGGTGAGCCCCTGAGCGCCGATGTGCAGCTGCTTGCGGGCCGCCGCTGCCTCGGCCTCCAGTTCGGAGTCGTGGTAGCGCCTGACCGCCGCGAGAAGGTCGACCGGGGCGCCGTCGGCGTCGACGACCGGAGCCGCCTGCGGTACGGCCTCCACCTGCAGGTTGAACAGGTAGCCGACGACCTCCTCCATGAAGGAGTCCATCATCGCCTGGAACATCACGCCGCCCTCGCGCTGGTACTCGATGAGCGGGTCGCGCTGGGCCATCGCCCGCAGCCCGATGCCTTCGCGGAG
>JADGPB010000388.1 GCA_017882655.1 Propionibacteriales bacterium | reverse complement strand
TCGACGAACCAGCGCTTCTTGCCGGCGATCGTGAACGGGCTTCGGGCCCAGCCGAGGGCCTCGACGGAGCCGTTCACTGCGGAGATCATGCGCTGGCGCGGGGTCACCGCGGACGTCGGCGCCTCGAGGGCGATGCCGTGGGCGGTGCCGCCGCTGACGACGACGATGTGGCCATCGGCCGGCATCGTGCGCTGCCAGTAGCCGACCTTCTCGCCACGTTTGACCTTGTGCACGTCGAGGACGGTGGCGGTGGTGCGACGGGCCAAGGATCCGCCCAGCCACAGCTCCGTACCGATCCGCAGCTTCGTCCCAGTGAACAGCGTCGCGCGGAGCCGGTCGTAGTCGGACCCCGTGAGGTGGCTGAACCAGACCGGCACCTGACGTACGGCCAGACCCGACTTCGCCAACCGCTCCGCCTCCGCCGCGTTGCCGCCAGTGGCCGCCGGCATGGGCAGGTGGACGGTCCAGCCGACCACGTCGACGCCGTCAGCGCCGAGCACCCGCCGGACGTCGGTGAGCTCTGCCACCTCCATACCGTGCCGTCGCATGGACGTGAGCAGCTCGAGCAGTACGGAAGGGCGCCGGCCGCTCGCGGACAGGTGCTCGAGGTCGGCGACCCGGGAGACCGTGTGGATGACCCGTGGGTCCGCCAGCAGCTCCTCGGCACCTGGCTCGCCAGGCCGCCACGGCTGGAGGACGACGATGCGGCCGCTGAACGCGTCCCGTACCGCCGCTACCTCCGACCCGGTCCCGACCGCCAGCGTGTCGACGCCGAGCGCCTCCGCCTCGGCGGCGAGACGTGCCAGCCCGAACCCGTACCCGTTGCCCTTCGCGACCGGTACGAGCCCGGGCGTGGCCGCCAGTACACGTCGCTGGTGGGCGCGCCAGTCAGCTGCCGGTACGCGCAGTACGACGCTCATCTCAGGCCTCCAGGTCCGTCTTCGTGGTCGCCCGTGCCACGCCCTCCGGCGGCAAAGGCATCGTTGGGGCGCCCCGGCCGAACCGCCGCCGCACCATCCGTACACCCCGGGTCGGCAGCCGCAGCAGGCTCTTCGCGATGCCCACGTAGCGACCCCGATCCAGATAGGCCCTGAACGCCGCGTACAGCGCGTGAGAGATCGGAAGGTCCCACTCGCCGAGGTACTGGACGGCCTCGCCGCCGGTGCCGACCTTGAACTGGATGAGCCCGATCTCGGGGTCGTCGGCGCCAAGCCCCTCGGTGATGCCGCGCAGGTCGTACACGGTCGCTCCGGCGGCGAGCGCGTCGGTGATCATGCGCCACTGGATCGCGTTCGAGCCCCGGACCTCGCGCTTGGAGTTCGAGCTCGCGCCGTACGAGTACCAGGCGTGCGTCCCGACCCGTACCCACGTCGTTGCGGCGACGAGGTCGCCTTCGTGGTGCGCGAGGTACAGCCGGATCCGGTCCGGGTCCTCGGCGCGGAGCGCGTCCCACATGGTCTCGAAGTACGACAGCGGCCGACCGGTGAAGCCGTCACGCGAGGCGGTCTCGAGGTACAGCGCATGGAACGCCCCGAGGTCCTCGCGACCGCCCTGCGAGACCTCGACGCCGACCTTCTCCGCCTTCTTGATGTTTCGCCGCCACAGCTGGTTCATGCCGGTCAGCAGCTGCTCGGGCGTCTTGTCCGCCAGGGGCAGCTGGAAGTTGAACTCCGGCTGTCCGGCGGCGAAGCCCTCGTCGGTGTGCTGCGGGATCCAGCCGAGGTGCCGGAGCTGCCCGCGCAGGTTGGTGGCCGCCGGGTCGATGGTGTCGGGCTCCACCTCGGACAGCCGCGTCACCCCGTCGTCGGCGATGGCCCGCTTTATCGTCTCAGTCCCCCAGCGGCGCCACACGATCGTGGGGCCGATGCGTACGGCGAACGCGCCACGGCCTGACACGTACGTGACGAGCGGCTCCAGCAGCCCTGTCACCTGCGGCGAGGTCCAGTCGAGGACGGGGCCTTCGGGAAGGTACGCGAGCGAGCGGCCGATCTTCGGCAGGTCCCGGTAGAGGACGAGCCCGGCTCCGATGAGCGTGTCGCCGTCGTACCACCCCAGGCTTTCCGCCCGCCAGTCGCTCTTGACCGTGCCCCAGGCAGGGGTCTGCAGGAAGCTCGCCGAACCGCGCGCGGCGATGTAGCTGAGGTGCTCGCTGGCGCTGATCGGCTGGACCCGGATGCTCACGGGCCGAATCTACCGGCACCCAGCGGAGCCCGTTCTGCGAGAGGCCATGAGAAGTCCCTCATGAACCCCCCGTCCCCCATCCCCACAAGGGAAAACTCTTGTCTCGAGGGGGTGAGGTGACATGGTGTCGAACGGCAGTCTTCTGGCGGCGTTGAGGGAAGCTCTTCCCGGCCCGGCGGCCCGTACCACGCTCATCCTCGGCCTCCTCGCCGCACTGTTAGCCGTCACGGTTCCGCTGGTCACAGCGATCGACCCACACGTGGCAACGCAGATCTCGGTACAGCGGTAGCCCAGGCGCCCCAACGCCTTACTGCCCGATGGAGTCGGTGTCCCCAAGCACCGTACTCCGCTCCGACTAGCGGAGATGCCCGTGAGCCGGGCCGTAGCGTCCCCAAGCGTTTACGGCCCGGCGACACGGCGTCCACCTGCAGTAGCCCACCGAGAAGCCACGTCGTCGCTGCTCAGCGCGCTGACCGGTAGTCCACGTGCATTCAGTGGTCGATACGCGGTCGCCGATCGATATACGCACCGGCGACCCGGTATCTGCCACTGAATGTAGGTCCGAGGTTGTGCGCGTCCGCTACTCCGGCTGTACCGAGTTGCTCGAGATGCCGGGCAAACCCTCGTGGATGATCTTGCCGGGGTTGAACCTTCCGTCCGGGTCGACGCCCTCGAAGAGCTTGCTCTGGATGAACACGCCGGCGGGTGAGATGTCCTGGTCGAGCCAGGGGCTGTGCTCCTCGCCGACGCCGTGGTGGTGGGAGATGGTGCCGCCGTTGTCCATGAACGACTGCTGGATGGCGCGCTTCACGAGGTCGTACGACTCCATGTTGTGCTCGCTGGAGTCGTTGATCGCGAACGTGAAGTACTGGCACGCGCCGGAGTGGTAGCTGTGCGACAGGTGGCACATGATGAAGCCTTGGACACCGGCCACTTCCATCGCCGCCTGGGCCGCCGCCACGGTCGTGTCGTGGATCTGCTTGAGCAGGCCCCACGGGGTGGCCGTCTCGGACACGTCCGCGGGGATGCCGCGGTCGAGGAGGAAGTCGCGGATGTA
>JADGPB010000387.1 GCA_017882655.1 Propionibacteriales bacterium | reverse complement strand
CGACGTTGATCTCCTCGTCAGGAACATCCCACTTGGCGATCAGCTCTCCCAGTAGGGCTCGCGTTTCGGCAGCATCGGGTTCCATCAGATGAGCCTAGGGGACGTCGGGCCCGTCCCTTAGAGGGATCCCTGCAGTTCCCATAAGTCGCGGGTCGTCACCAGCCCCTGGCCCGCCACTCGGAGATCTGCGGGCGCTCGACGCCGAGGGTCGTCGGCAGGCCATGGCCGGGGTGGACTACCGTGTCGTCGCCGTAAACATCGAACACCCGCGCCTCCAAGTCCTCCATGATCCTGGCGAAGTCGGCAGGGGAAGTTACCCTTCCAGGCCCCCCGGGGAACAGGGAGTCGCCGGTGAAGAGGTGGACGGGTCCATCGACGGGTGTGTACGCGAGGGCGACCGAGCCCGGCGTGTGGCCGCGGAGGTGGATGACGGTGAGGTCGAAGCCCTCGACCGCCACGATGTCGCGGTTCTTGAGGAGCACGTCAGGCTTGATGCCGGTCTGGCCGGCGATTGCCGACGCGTCAGCGGCGCCGGCTGCGGTCCGTATGCCCGTCTCGTCGACGAGCTCGCGCAACGCGCGGATGTGGTCGTGGTGGGAGTGCGTGGTGATGATGAGCGAGAGGCGCGTCCGCTCGGACGCATCGTGGGCTGACGCCTCGAGCATGCGGTGGATCTTGCGGATGCCGCCGGCCGCGTCGATGAGCACCTGCGCGCCGCTGTCTTTGCTCGTCACGAGGTAGACGTTGTTGTCCATGTCCGTGACCGAGACGCGGCGGATGGTGACCCAAGGCAGGTCGTACAGGCTTGTCTCGTCCGGCATAGCCTGACCATAGCCAAACGCACGAGTGCTCGGGCGCGGGCGCGCGCACGACGACAAGCTCGTGCGTCAGCTGAAGCCGTTCTCCGTTGTCGAGGGTACCTTCGAGGTCCCGTCGAGCCATGCGGCGAGCAGCGGCCGTACGTCGACGGGTGAAGCCTTCTCCGCGGCAACCCGCCAGTCGTCGAGGGATCGCGGTCCGCTCTGGCCCGCCCAGTCGGCGAGGAAGCGCGAGAAGGCGTCCTCGCCCATTCGGACCCGGAGGGCATGGACGACCATCGGCCCCCTGTCGTACACACGAGTGAAGAGATCCCTCGTGCCCGGGTCGCTGAGCCTGAGGCTCCAGAACGCGCCCTTCGAGGTCGCGTAGAGGTGGTCGAAGTTCTGCTGCGGCGTCGCACCGCCCGCTTCGGCGACGCTCATCCATTCCAGGTACGAGGCCATCGCCTCGTTGATGAAGATGTCGTGCCACTGGCGAAGGGTGACGGTGTCGCCGAGCCACTGGTGGGCGAGCTCGTGGAACAGGACGTTGTCCTTGCCCACGGCGTCTCGGTCATAGACGGGCCGGCCGAGTGTCTCCATGCCGGCCCACTCGAGGGTGAACCCCGGAACGACGCCACCGAGGGCATTCAGTGGGTACCGGCCGAGGTGGCGCTCTAGGGCCGTGACGGCCGCCCCGGACTCCTTCAGCCAGTCCATCGCCTGCGTCCGCGCGGCAACAGCCTCGCTCACCGCGTACACGGCGGTCCGCTCGACGCCGTCGAGCTGTACGGGCACGGTCTCCACGTCGTACTGCCCGACCGCCAACATCGTGGCGTACGTGGGAGCCGGCGTCGCGGTCCGCCAGTGCCACGTGTCCTCGCCGGGATGCGCCGGGTCCGCGCCATGGCCGAGCAGGGTGCCGACCGATATCGCTTCGACGCCCGTGGGGACGCCGACGGTGATGTCGTACGTCGCTGGGTCGGAGGGGTGGTCGTTCGACGGGAACCAGGCGGACGCCGACAAGGGCTCGCCAGAGATGAGCGTCTCTGCACCGTTCCAGTACACCGGGTCGAAGCCGTCGCGGAACTTCAGGCCCGCGAGGCTGCCGGAGTAGGCCACCAGGATGTTGACGACTTCGCCGGCACGGTTCGCCGGAAGGCCGGCGATGGTCACGAGCGGTACGGCCAGGTCCGACCCCCGCTGGGTGAAGCCAGCCTTCGCCCCACCGACCTCAACCTCGCTCACTGCGAGCATCAGGTCGAGATGGACGACGTCGAGCGGTTGGGTCGTCATCAGCGACACCCACGTCGACCCGCTCAAGACGGCGGTGCCAGGGTCGTACGTGACGTCGACCACATACGACAGTGCGTCGTAGCCCGATCCCCCGGCCTCCGGGTAGTACGGATCACCGATGCCTGCGCTGGCAGGCGCGAACGTGCGGGTGAAGATCAGGGCGACGACGAGAATGAGGCCGGTGAGCAGCGCCACCAGCGAGCCGAGCCACTCGGCCACCCGCCGTCCGGCCGTGTCCTTGCTAGCGCTCCACATGGGCCAGGCTTCTCAACCCGCGCTCGATGTGCCAGGCCGCGAAAGCCGAGACGAGGCCGGACGCGGTGCGCTGGACTGCCGGTGACGACTTGGCCACACCGTCCCAGTCGCCCGACAGGAGCGCCCCGAGGTGAGCGGCGGTGGAGATGTCGACGCGTGCCGAGCCCGACGGCCGGCAGGTGAGGCACACCATGCCACCCGTGCTCGGGTTGAAGAACTCGAGCCGCTCCTTGGACCCGCACAGCGCGCACTCGGCGAGCGACGGCGCGTACCCGGCGATGGCGAGGGCGCGCAGAAGGTACGAGTCGAGGATCTGCGCGCTCGGGCGCCCATCGCCTTCACCCAGCGCACGGAGCGCTCCGACGAGGAGCAGGTAGTGCTGGACGGACGGTTCGCCCTCCTCGCCGACCAGGCGGTCCGCCGCCTCGAGCATCGCGTGGCCGGCCGTGTACCGCGGGTAGTCGCTCACGAGCGGCTCTCCGAACGCGTCGCGGCTCACGGCCTGGGCGACGATGTCGAGGCTCCGGCCGACGACGAGCTGGAGGTCGACGTGGCTGAACGGCTCCAGCCTGGCGCCGAACTTGGAGGTGGAGCGCCGGACGCCCCTTGCCACCGCACGTACCTTGCCGTGGCGGCGCGTGAGCATCGTGATGATCCGGTCGGCCTCGCCCAGCGTGTGCGTGCGGAGGACGACGGCCTCATCGTTGTACGTCGGCACGGTTGGCTCCCTCGATCCCCTCCATTGTCGCCGGTCAGGAACGATCCGGAAGCATCACCACGCGATCGTCGGTGGGTGCCCTGTCGGCGGTAAGGTCACGATCGTGCCCGTCCGTCGTGAACCGCGCCCACCGGTCCCGCACCCATCAGGTGCCCGCCCGCCGGAGATCCCCCGCGAGCTGATCC
>JADGPB010000386.1 GCA_017882655.1 Propionibacteriales bacterium | reverse complement strand
TGGCGAGCTCGGCCGCCTTGAAGGCGTGCTCCTGGGTCATGGCGTTGTCCGTACGCTCCAGACAGTCGAGCACGAACTGACCGAAGAACGGGTACCCGACCTTGCCCTGGACCTCGAAGTGGGTCTCTTCAGACCTGTTGGCGAGGTATACGTGCGCGGGTCCGTCGTCCGTGCCGATGTTCATGTACTTCCGTTGCTCGATGAAGCCTTCGGTACCGAGGATGAACATGCGGCCGTCACCCCACATCTGCAGTCCGTCGGGGGTGAACCAGTCGCACCGGAAGTAGCCGCTGGCGCCCGTGTCGGTCACGATCGTCGCATCGCCGAAGTCGTCCAGCCCCGGATGCTCCGGGTTGGCGTAGTTGGCGATCTGGCTGCTCACCACCGTCCCGTCCGCGGAGCCGGTGTAGTGCAGGATCTGCTCGATCTGGTGCGAACCGATGTCGCACAGGATGCCGCCGTACTTGTCCTTCTCGAAGAACCACGCCGGCCGTGACGCCGCAGAGAGGCGGTGCGGCCCGAGGCCGATCACCTGCACGACGCGTCCGATCGCGCCGGCCTCGATGAGCTGGGACGCGAATACGGCCGTCTCGACGTGGATGCGTTCGGAGTAGTAGACGCCGTACTTGCGGCCCGTGCGGGCTACGGCTTCTCTCGCCGCGGCGAGCTGCTCGAGCGTCGTGAGGGGTGCCTTGTCCGTGAAGTAGTCCTTGCCCGCGTCCATGACGCGCAGACCCAGCGCAGCGCTCGGCTGTCACAGCGGCGCCCGCGACGCGGCCGACCTCGGCGTCGTCGAGCACTTCGTCCTCGCTGCTGGCGACCTTCACCTGGGGGAACTTCTCCGCGAAGGCCGCGACCTTGGCGGGATCCGGGTCGTACACCCACTTCAGCGTGGCGCCCGCGCCGAGCAGACCGTTCGACATTCCGTAGATATGCCCGTGGTCCAGCCCGACTGCGGCGAAGGTGAAGGCGCCGGGCTCGACGACCGGTGCCGGAATCGGATCCGGGGCGTAGGAGCCCCCGAAGATGCTGCTCATGTTTCCTCTCCTTGCGTCGTGCGCGTCGGCTGTTGGGACATGGTGCGGTCAGGTCTGAGCGCCGCCCGACTCGCCGACGGTGATGAACCCGTCGAGCTGATCGACGGACCGCGCCTTGGTGAAGTAGCGGGGCGCGTTCGCGAGCACGCCCTCGCCGGTGTAGTAGGCGCTGTCCGGTCGGATCGGCAGCTCCACTGTCCGGCCTTCGATCGCGGCCTGGTAGATAGCGGTGACCACCTCGATGGTCCGGCGGCCGTCGGCACCTCCGATCGCGGGCTCGCGACCCGTCTCGAGAGCCGACAGCACGTCGTCGAGCTGGCCCGTGTGGCCCGTGTGCGCGAGTGGTCGCCGTTCGGCGCGCCGCGCCTCCAGCTGTGCGACAAGTTCGCCGTTGCCCTCGGGCGTGGGGAAGCCGTTCGGCTGGGCGGTCTCGGCGTGGACGGCCCACGGCTGAGCCACCGAAGCATGCTGCCCCTCGACCAGGATCTGTTGGCGCTGTCCGTGGTGCACCACCGAACTCGTCAGCTGCGCGAGCGCGCGCTCGTAACGCAGGAGCGCGATCGATAGGTCCTCCACCTCGGCGTTGTCATGCCACGCGTTGGTCATCATCGCCGCCACGGCCTGCGGCTCCCCCATCATCCACAGCAACAGGTCGATGTGGTGGATCGCGTGGTTGAGGGTGGGTCCGCCGCCCTCCGACTCCCACGTCCCCCGCCAGGACAGGTCGTAGTACGGCAAGCCGCGCCACCACGCGGAATCGATGCTGAGTTGGGCGACCGGACCGAGCAGCCCGGAGTCGACGATGTCCTTAAGGATGACCACATCGTCGCGGAAGCGGTTCTGCGCCACGACGGACAAGAGTGCTCGGCTCTCGCGCGCGGCGACGATCATCGCGTCGCACTCGGTCAGTGACGGGGCCATCGGCTTCTCGACGACGACGTTCTTGCCCGCGCGCAGCAGGTCGATCGTGACGCGCGCGTGGCTGGACGGCGGCGTGCAGACGCTGACGAGATCTATGTCGTCCCGTCCCAGCAGCTTCTCGTGCGAGTCGACGACATCGACGTCCTCAAGACCCAGATCACGCGTCTTCGCCTCTGCCCTGGCCGGCACGACATCGCACAGCGCGACGATGCGACAGCGGTTCGGGAACGCTAGGTAGCCCCGCATGTGCGACGGCGATATGTTGCCCGCGCCAACCACCGCTACGTTGATCATCGAGTTTCCTTTCGCAAGCATTCGAAAAGTTTCGTACTGTCTTCGAAATCACATATGACCATAGTGAGCACGGATCGCGGTGTAAAGCCCGAGGGACGCGCCATGCCACAGTGAACGCCGCCGAGTCGATACTGACCAGAGGGGCCCTGCAGTACTGACCAGCACGAAGATCCCTCAAACCACCTGACCAGTTACGCTGACGCGACACACTCCTTGATCTTATGTTGAATTCTTCTCTGGACGGAATTGGACCTGTGCTCATCGGCCGCGCCCGGCGAGTGCATCCGCCGGGTTCGAGAATCTGAGCGTGATCACAAGTCCGATCAGCGCGATGATCATGTAGAACACCGTCATTGCCGCCACCAGCGGTGCCGGCACACCACCCGGGTTGGAAAGCGCACCGAAGATCGTGACCACAAGCGTCTGCGTCCTTGCATTCGAGACGAAGAACGTCAACTCGAACTGGCCGAGGACACGCATGAGACACAAGATGCCAGCCGCGACGACGCCAGGCCTGAGCAACGGTAACAGCACCCGCGTAAAGAGCCGCATGTTGTTTGCGCCAAAGACCTTCGCTGCGTTCTCGACGTCGGGCGAGATTTGCTCTACGAAGGGCACCGTGATCAGGATTACGAGCGGCAACGCGGGAACGAGGTTCACCAGAATGACGGCCGGGAGGCTCCCGCCCAGACCGAACCGATACATCATGGCGGCGAGCTGCACGGCGTAGGTCATCGTTGGCAGGATGATCGGCAACAGCATAGTAAGCATGAGAGCCGATTTGCCCGGAAAATTCTTGCGCGCAAGCACGTATCCGGCTGGCACGCCGGCGGCAAGCGCGATGAGAACCACCGCAACACTCACTTGGAACGTCACCAGCAGCGCTTGGCTAATGCCCGTATTGTTCCACGCCTGGCCGTACCACTGCGTCGTGAACCCCTCAGGCCACCATCCGGCTCGCCAGTTCGTCGCAAAGGAAGTAATGGCGACAGAGCCGAGCACCGCGAAAACC
>JADGPB010000385.1 GCA_017882655.1 Propionibacteriales bacterium | reverse complement strand
GATGAGGTTCGCCACGGCGTCGATGAGCTGGGGACCGTCGCCGATCACCTCGCCCGGCTCCTTGTCGGACACGGTGAGCGACACCTTGCGCGCCCGGGCAGTGGAGGCCAGCCGGTCGACGGCGCGGCGTACGACGACGCTCACGTCGATCCCCCTCGCCTCCCGCAGCGGGTCGCCCGACTGGAGCCTGGACAACGTGATGATCTGCTGGACGAGCTCCGCGAGCCGTGCCGACTCGCGCTGCATGCGGGTGGCGAAGCGGATGACCATCTCGGGATCGTCCGACGCCTTCTCGACGGCCTCGCTGAGCAGGCCGATCGCACCGATCGGCGTCTTGAGCTCGTGGCTGATGTTGGTGACGAAGTCACGCCGGGACAGGTCGATGCGGTGTTCCTCTGAGATGTCGCGGGCGAGTACGACGACCACGCCGTCACGCAGCGGGGCGACGGCGACGGCGAGGTTGGCCGGCACTGCGGTCGTACTGCCCGGACGTTCGATCGTCGCGTGGTCGGCGAGGCCGGAGCGGCGTACGGACCGTACGAGCTCGAGCATTCGGGGGGACGCCACCCTGGAGCCGCGGGCCAGACCCATGGCCCGGGCGGGTTCGGTCGCGTCCAGTACGTCGTCCTCGTTGCCGATGAACAGGGCCGCCACGCCACTCTCGATGGCCACGATGAGGGCGTCCGGAGGGACGACGGGTTCTGTGGGCTCGAGCGGTGGCGCGTCAGGTCGCGAGTAGCGGCCGACCAGGACGCCGACCACAAGGGCGATCGAGCAGAACAGCACGACCAGCCAGGAGCTCACGGGCCGATCCTATGCAGATCCGGCGTGCCGATGGCTCGTCGGGCCGTTCTGCGGAGCGCTCGGCAACCAAGGGTTCGGCCGCCGTTTACCTCCGCGTTGCCAAACGCCACCCAGAGCGGGGAACCGCGGCACGTACCGTGAGCGACCGCGAGTACAGACATCTATGCTGAGCACGCGGTGCCCAAGGGCGCCGACTCAGAGGACAGGCAGGCTATGCGAGAGACATACCACGGGCAGCTGGACGCGATCGTCGTGTCCCTCGTCGGGCTCACCGAGACTGTGGCGGATGCCGTCAACCGCGCGACCCGCTCCCTGCTGGATGCCGACCTGCCCCTGGCCGAACGGGTGATCACGGACGACCGGATCGTCGACGCCGCGCATGACGACATCGAGCAGCGCGCGTTCGCCCTTCTCGCCCGCCAGTCGCCCGTCGCCGGTGAGCTGCGCACGATCGTCGCCGCCCTGCGCATGACCAACGCGCTCGGCCGCATGGGTGACCTCGCGGCACACGTGGCGAAGGTCGCACGGCTGCGCTACCCCGACTCGGCGGTGCCCGTGGCGTTGCGCGACAACTTCCGCTCGATGGCGACGCTGTCCGAGTCGATGGTCCGTACGGCCGCGCAGACGCTGCGCGACCGCAACGTCGAGAACGCCGCCCAGCTCGCCGAGGACGACGAGGAGATGGACGAGCTGCGCGCCGCCCAGTTCCGCGTGCTGCTGAGCGAGGACTGGAACGAGGGCGTGGAGAAGGCCGTGGACGCGGCGCTGCTCGGCCGCTACTACGAGCGCATCGCCGACCACGCGGTCAACATCGGCAGCCGCGTCATCTACCTCACGACGGGCAGCGCCCCAGAAGGCGATCAGTGGCCGAAGGCCTGACCCGTTGTGCCGGACCCGAAGGTTGTGCGGACGTCAGGGGACCTCGTAGTTCACTGGATCCGTGAGCTCTAGGCCGTTCTCGCCGATACGGCACAGCGTGCCGGCCGGCTGCCGGAGGACGACGATGCTGTACGCGATGTCCATCTTCGACGCGGTCAGGTGGAACGCCGCGGGCACGATCAGCCACCCCGCGTACGGCCCGATAGCGACGCCCACGACCAGCGCCGCCGTCACCAGAACGGCAGGTGCCAGCTCGACGACAACGAACCTCGCCCGACCGTACGGCGCTTCCTGACGGTCGAGGCTGAGCAGCGGGTACGGGGTCGTCTCGAAGCGGATCCGCGGCTTGTGTCCGACCACCAGCATCGCCAGCGCATGGACCGCCTCGTGCACGATCGCCGTCACCGCGCACGCGCCGAGCAGGATCCCGAGGACGAGCAGCACACCGCCCCCACCGGCGAACCCGACGCGGGCGCGAGTCGAATGCGCGGCGAGGTAGAGCCAGCCGAGGAGCAGGGCGGTGACCGGGAAGGCCAACAGCCCGGCGAGCCCCAGCGTTGTCTCGGCGGCCCTGCTGCGCTCCCACAGCCGGACCATGGAGCCGGCGCCTACTTCTTGCCCTGGTTCTTGACGGCCTCGATGGCAGCCGCGGCGGCATCCGGGTCGAGGTACCGACCGCCCGGAGTGACGGGACGCAGATCGTCGTCGAGCTCGTACAGCAGCGGGATGCCCGTCGGGATGTTCAGCCCGGCGATGTCGGCGTCGGAGATGTTGTCGAGGTGCTTGACGAGCGCGCGCAGCGAGTTGCCGTGAGCTACGACCAGGGTGACCTGACCGAGACGCAGGTCCGGCACGATCGCGTCGTACCAGTAGGGCAGCATGCGCTCGACGACGTCGGCGAGGCACTCGGTGAGCGGCCGCGCCTCACTCGGCAGATCTGCGTAGCGCGGGTCGTTGAACTGCGAGAACTCGCCGTCGGCTGCGATGGGGGGCGGCGGGGTGTCGTACGAGCGGCGCCAGAGCATGAACTGCTCCTCGCCGTACTGCTCGAGCGTCTGCGCCTTGTTCTTGCCCTGCAGGTCGCCGTAGTGACGCTCGTTGAGGCGCCACGAACGCTTCACCGGGATCCAGTGACGATCGCAGCCGTCGAGCGAGAGGTAGGCGGTGTGGATCGCGCGCCGCAGGACGGACGTGTGCACCACGTCGGGCAGCAGGTTCTCGGCCTTGAGCAGCTCGGCGCCGCGCTTGGCCTCGCCGATGCCCTTCTCGTTGATGTCGACGTCCACCCAGCCGGTGAACTGGTTCTTGGCGTTCCATTCGCTCTCGCCATGGCGGAGGAGAATCAGCGTGGAAGTCATGGCCGCAGCCTATCGGTGCGACCGCGTGCGGGAGGGTCGGGGTTGGGCCTGCCACGCAAGATGTTTGCATGAGCCTGCCGATCGAGGACTACGCCCTCATCAGCGATTGCCACACCGGGGCGCTGGTCGGGAGGAACGGCAGCGTCGACTGGCTCTGCCTGCCCCGGTACGACTCCCCGTCGGTCTTCGGAGCCCTGCTCGGCGACCAGGAGCACGGGCACTGGTCGAT
>JADGPB010000038.1 GCA_017882655.1 Propionibacteriales bacterium | reverse complement strand
TATCGTCGAGCAGGCCACCGAGCTTGTCGATGCCGTCCTTGACCTGGTCCTCGTGCCCTCCAACAGCGGCGTTGAGATTATCCATCAAGCCCATGTTTTCGACACCTCCTTTCGCCATAACTTCCGCCGGGGGCGTTTCCAGGGCCCAGATCCCGCGGGACGCCTATGCGACGTCAACGCGGACATTCTTACCGCCCGATGGCCTTCTCGCCAAGAGGTTATGCGGGCGTGGCACCTGTGAGTCCGATGTGAGTTGCGCGGGTGACAGACTGACCTAGTGCCCGAGCCGACCCTCGCCCTGCTGGGTCCCACCGCCAGCGGCAAGTCCGCTCTGGCCGTGCGGCTCGCGGTGCACCTCACGACGCAGGGGCGGTCAGCGGAGATTGTCAACGCCGACTCGATGCTCGTCTATCGCGGCATGGACATCGGCACAGCGAAGCCCACTCTGGAGGAACGCGGCGGCATCCCGCACCACCTCATCGACATCCTCGACATCGACCAGACGGCGACCGTCGCCGACTTCCAACGACTCGCCCGCGACGCGATCACCTCGTGCCACGGCCGCGGGGTCGTGCCGATCGTCGTCGGAGGGTCCGCGCTGTACCTGCGGGCGATCCTCGACGAGTTCGCCTTCCCCGGCACGGATCCGGCGGTACGGGCCGAGCTCGAGGCGGAGCTCGAACAGCTCGGGCCGTTGGCGCTGTACGAGCGGTTGTCGCGCCTGGATCCGGAAGCGGCCGTAGAGATGCAGCCGATGAACGGGCGCCGGGTCGTACGGGCGCTCGAGGTGATCGCGTTGACCGGCTCGTACCGTGCGACGCTTCCCGAGCACCGCTACGCGTTGCCTGGCGTCGTCCAGGTCGGTCTCGCGATCGACCGGGCAGAGATGGATGCCCGAATCCAGAGGCGCGTCGACGAGATGTGGGCCAAGGGGCTGATCGGGGAAGTGGCCGCCCTGGCCGAGCGCGGGCTGCGTGGCGGGGTGACGGCGTCGCGGGCGCTCGGCTACCGGCAGGTCCTGGCGTACCTCGACGGGCTCTGTACGGAGGAGCAGGCACGAAAGGACACAGCCGCTGGTACGCGCCGGTTCGCGCGCAGGCAGCTCGGCTGGTGGCGACGCGACCCGCGCATCCTCTGGGTCGACGCGCTCGACCTGCCGTCACCGACCGACCTGGTCGAAGAGTGCGAAGCTCGTTTGTGAGTTGAGGCGATCTGCCCTGTACTTGTGGCATGGAGACCTGGTCGTTCGCGAAAGGGCACGGCACCCGCAACGACTTCGTCATCCTCCCTGACCTGGACGGGGTCCTCGACCTGACGCCAGCCCGAGTCGCGTACCTCTGCGACCGCCGGTCCGGCATCGGCGCGGACGGCGTGCTGCGGGTGGTCAAGGCCGGGGCGATCCAGGACTCTGGCTTCGATCCCGACCTGTGGTTCATGGACTACCGCAACGCGGACGGCTCGATCGCGGAGATGTGCGGCAACGGGTTGCGGGTCTTCGCGAGGTACCTCGCGGAGGAAGGGCTCTGCAGCGACGCCGAGCTCACGATCGCGACGCGGGCAGGCCTTCGCTGGGCACGGCTGTGCGATGACGGGCGCGTGACGGTCGGCGTGGGTCGCGTGACGACCGGTCCGACGACGTCAGGGACGCTGGGGTCGAGGACGTACGAAGGCGTGGCCGTCGACGTCGGGAACCCCCATCTGGTCGTCACGGTCTCGACCGCCCAGGGCGTGACGGACGCCGAGCTGCGCGATCCGTTCACGGCTGATCCGGAGGTCTTCCCGCACGGTGTGAACTTCGAGCTCGTGCACGTGGTAGCAGCCAAGCATGCGGTGATGCGCGTGCTGGAGCGTGGTGTGGGGGAGACAGAAGCCTGCGGTACGGGGGCTGTTGCGGTCGCCCGTGTCGTCAACGGAGAGGGACCTGGCACCGTACGGGTCGACCTGCGCGGAGGCACCGTCGAGGTCAGCTTCGCCGACGACGGCACCGCAACCCTCACGGGACCTGCGGTCATCCTGGCTCGCGGCGACGTGGAGATGCCCGACGACCTGCGCTGAGGCTAATCGGCTGGTCCGGATTGGCCTCGGGTGAGAGGCTGGGTACCGATGACTGTTCACTCCCATGACGAGACCGACCCGCGCCTGCCCGACCCGGAGGCGTACGACGGCGACCAGACCGACCTCGCCGCACGAATCTCCCTCCGGCGGGTGGACGGCCTACGCACCGAGCTCGTCGATGTCACCGAGGTCGAGTACCGACAGCTCAGGTTGGAGCGGGTCGTGCTCGCTGGCGTGTGGACGAGCGGGAGCGAGCAGGACGCGATCAACTCGATGAGCGAGCTGCGCGCGCTCGCCGAGACCGCAGGCTCCGAGGTCCTCGACGCGCTGTTCCAGCGGCGCGAGCGGCCCGACCCTGCGACGTACATCGGCCGAGGCAAGGTCGACGAGGTGCGCGAGGTGGTCATCGCGACCGGCGCGGACACCGTGATCTGCGACGGCGAGCTGAGCCCGGCACAGCTGCGTAACCTCGAGGACCGCATCAAGGTGAAGGTCGTCGACCGTACGGCGCTGATCCTCGACATCTTCGCCTCCCACGCCAAGAGCGCCGAAGGCAAGGCCCAGGTCGAGATGGCGCAGCTGCAGTACCTGCGCCAGCGCCTGCGAGGTTGGGGCGGGAACCTGTCACGCCAGACGGGCGGCCGCGCGGCGGGCGGTGTCGGCATCGGCGGCCGTGGCCCGGGCGAGACGAAGATCGAGACCGACCGGCGCCGCATCCGTACCCGCATCTCCCACCTCCGCGAGCAGCTGCGCGACCTGGACGGCACCCGGCAGGTCAAGCGACAGGAACGCCGGCGCCATCAGGTGCCGAGCGTCGCGATCGTCGGCTACACGAACGCGGGCAAGTCGTCGGTGCTGAACCGGCTCACGGGGGCAGGCGTGCTCGTCGAGGACGCGCTGTTCGCGACCCTCGACCCGACCACGAGGCGGTCGCAGACGGCCGACGGCCGAACGTACACGCTCACTGACACTGTCGGGTTCGTGCGCCACCTGCCGCACGACCTGGTCGAGGCGTTCCGCTCGACGCTCGAGGAGTCGGTCGAGGCGGATCTGCTGATCCACGTCGTGGACGGGTCTGATCCTGATCCGTTCGGACAGGTGGCGGCGGTCCGCGAGGTGCTGGCCGACATCGGCGCCGGCGATGTGGCGGAGCAGCTCGTCATCAACAAGATCGACCTGGCTGACTCTGGCATGCTGCAGTCGTTGCGTACCCGGTTCTCGGGGGCTGTGTTCGCCTCCGCCCGTACCGGCGAAGGCATGGACGAGGTACGCGCCATCATCGAGCAGCGGTTGCCCAACCCCGGTACGGAAGTCACGGCGCTCGTCCCGTACTCCCGCGGCGACCTCATCGACCGCATCCACCGCGAGGGCGAGCTGATCACGGTCGAGCACACCGGCGACGGCACCCGCATCGTCGCCCGGGTCCACGACGACCTGGCGGGGGAGCTGTCCGGCTTCCCGGCGTAAGGCTGGGGATGGCTTCCCTGCGACGTCACCCGCCTCGGGTAGCGTGACAGGGTGGATCCGGAATCGCCCCCCGTCGTCGAGCCCGTCAGCATCCTTGATGCAGCCGTGGCGTCCATCGGCGGGAGCGCGCGCGAGGGCCAGGTCGACATGTGCCGCGAGGTCTCCGAAGCGTTCGAGTCGGGGGAGCACGTTCTCGTCCAGGCCGGCACGGGGACGGGCAAGTCGCTGGGCTACCTCGCTCCGGCCTTCGCTCACGTCCTCAACTCGCCGTCGTCGCGGGTTGTCGTCGCCACCGCGACGTTGGCGTTGCAGACGCAGCTCGCGACCAAGGACGTACCCGTCGTCATCGACGCGGTGGAAGCGGTCACGGGTCGGCGACCCAAGGCGGCGCTGCTCAAAGGGCGCTCCAACTACGCGTGCCTTCATCGGGTCCGCGAGGGCGCGGAGGAGGAGCAGCAGCCGGGACTCATCGCCGCGGGCGAGCTCGCCACCGCGTTGCGGGCCGTCGATGCCGCGCCGGACTCGGTCCTCGGCGCCGAGGTCCTCGTGCTCCGTGAGTGGGCGGAGGAGCAGGCTGAGGCCGGTGGGCTGGCCGACCGTGACGACGCTCCGTCGCACACGCCTGCGGCATGGGCGCAGGTCTCGGTCCCCGTGCGGGAGTGTCTTGGCGCGACCAACTGTCCGTACGGCGTCGAGTGCTTCGTCGAGCTGTCCCGGGACAGGGCGCGCGAGGCCGACCTCATCATCACCAACCATGCCCTGCTCGCGATCGACGCGTTGCACGGCGGCACCGCGCTGCCCGAGCACGACCTGCTCATCGTCGACGAGGCGCACGAGCTTGTCTCCCGCGTCACGGGCGCAGCGTCGAGCGAGCTCGGCGCCCAGCAGATAGACCGCGTCGCGCGTCGCGCGTTGCCTTGGCTGACAGACGCAGTGGGGATCGACTTCCTCGACGCGGCCGACTCGTTCCGGGCGGCCCTCGACCTCAGCGATCTCGAGCGCGTGACCGACGCCGCGTCGACGATGGGTCTAGCGCTGGCGCGCGTACGGCAGGTGGCCAGGGCTGCGTTGTCGGACTTCAAGGCGTCGGCGACGAAGGGGCTCGACGCCGCCCGGGTGCAGGCGCAGGCGGTGGTGCAGGAGGTGTACGACGTCGCCGAGCGGATGGCAGGTCTGAACGAGCACGACGTCGTCTGGGTCGCCGAGCGGGAACGCGCGGGACGCTGGGCGGTCGTCGCGCCCCTCAATGTGTCGGGCCTGGTCCGCGACAGCATCCTTCCCGACGTGACCGCGGTCTTCACGTCCGCGACCCTCACGATCGGCGGGAGCTTCGACGCGCTCGCCCGGCAGCTCGGTCTTGGCAGTGCCGGGAAGAGCGTCTCAACGCCTCCAGCGCCGAGATGGCACGGGGTCGATGTCGGATCGCCGTTCGACTACACCAGGCAGGGCATCCTCTACATCGCCGCGCACCTTCCACCACCGAGCAGGGACGGTCTCAGCGAAGCGACCCTGGCCGAGATCGTGGAGCTGGTCAGCGCGGCTGGCGGTCGTACGCTCGGCCTCTTCGCATCGCACCGCAACGCGACGGCCGCCGCCTCCCACGTCCGTGCAGCCCTACCGCACATGACTGTCCTGTGCCAGGGCGATGCCCAGCTGCCCGAGCTCACCCGGCGCTTCATCGAACAGCCGGCGACGTCGCTGTTCGGCACGTTGTCGCTGTGGCAGGGCGTCGACGTACCGGGGGAGACCTGCCAGCTCGTGCTCATCGACAAGATCCCGTTCCCACGCCCTGACGAGCCGCTGATGGTGGCCCGTCAGGATGCGGTGACCGCCGGGGGCGGAAACGGGTTCATGCAGGTGGCAGCTACGCATGCGGGTCTCCTGCTCGCTCAAGGCAGCGGCCGACTGGTCCGTCGGCTCAGTGATCGAGGAGTGGTGGCGATCCTGGACCCGCGGTTGATGACGGCGCGGTACGGATCGTTCCTGCGCGCCTCGATCCCTCCGTTCTGGACGACCACCGATCATGACCTGGCGGTCGCAGCATTGCATCGGCTCACGGAGAACCTCTCCCTTACAGAGGGCGCTCCAAACCCGGCAGCAGCGGATCAGTCGCTCTGAGGTCACTCAGCGCCACCGACTACGTGGCGGAGACGTCCTCCCGGGCCTGGGCGATGATCCGGCCCAGCACCTTCTCCTCCTGTGCCACCAGCTCGACCAGCGAGTAGGTCGCTGGTGCTAGAGCCGGCGCAGGACCGTGACGACCTTTCCGAGGATGCTCGCGTCGTTGCCGTCGATCGGCTCGTACGCGGGGTTGTGCGGGAGGAGCCACACCTGGCCCGGGGTGCGCTTGAACGTCTTGACCGTCGCCTCGTCGCCGAGCAGCGCTGCGACGATGTCGCCGTTCTCCGCCACGGGCTGGCGACGTACGACGACGTAGTCACCGTCACAGATGGCGGCATCGATCATCGAGTCGCCGCGCACTTCGAGGAGGAACAGCTCTCCCTCGCCGACCAGCTGCCGGGGGAGTGCGAAGACGTCCTCGACCTGCTGCTCCGCAAGGATCGGACCGCCAGCCGCGATCCGCCCGAGCAGGGGAACGTGGACGGGACGTGGCAGCGAGTCGTTGACGTCGGTGGGGTCGGCGTACGGATCAGCCGACCGTGGGCGAGAACTTG
This sequence comes from Propionibacteriales bacterium, assembly GCA_017882655.1. Taxonomy (GTDB): domain Bacteria; phylum Actinomycetota; class Actinomycetes; order Propionibacteriales; family Propionibacteriaceae; genus Fen-668. The sequence goes on along the minus strand of JADGPB010000038.1, from coordinate 5,342 downwards.
GTCCCTCGGGGAGCCGGACGTCCAGGGCGCGAGGGCGGTTGGGGTCCCGTCGGATGTACCCCTTGGCCTCCAGCTGGTGCATCTGATGGGCCACGCTCGACGGGCTCGACAGTCCAGCCATCTTGGCGACCTCGCGCATGCTCGGCGGGTAGCCCTTCTCCTCGACCGAGCGCTTGATGACCTCGAGGAGCAGGCGCTGCCTCATGGTCAAGCCATCGACCCCGACAGCACCCTCGGTGGGCATCGTCACGAGCTTGGAGCGTCTGACGACATCAGCGATGTCAGCGTTCGAAGGGCGTCCCCGCTTCACCTCAGGGGCGCGCCGGCTCTTCTTGGTGGGTTCGGTCTCGTCAGCCATGCCCTGAATCTACGGTGTTCGATTTCGAGAATCAAACACCTGTTCGAGCGTGTCGCGTGTTCTTCCGATCAGGGTGTGGCGACGCCACCGCTGGGGGTTGGAGCCGCGGAGGGCGTCGACGAGGCGGACGGCGTCTGGCTGGCCGTCGGTGGCTTCACGGGGTCAGTGGAGTGGCTCGCGGTCGCTGAGGGAGTGGCGGGCACCGTCGCCGTCACGGTGGTGGTCGCCGTCGGGGGCGCGCTCGGGGTCGAGGACCGGGTCGACGGACCGGCCGCCACCACCCTGGCTGCGGCGGACTGGAGCTGGTCGGTACCAGGAGTCAGGTTCCTGCCGATGCCGAGCTGTACGAGCAGGAGGCCGGCGATACCTAGGGCGAACCCGGCAGCGACCGTGACCCCACCCCGTACCCATCCGCTCCACGGGGTCGGTGAGGGCAGGGGATCGACGTGCTCGACGGCCGCACTCTCCGCGGGCGCGGGGTCCGAGCCACCCCGCCGACGACTCGCGAGCGCGAGCGCCGCGGCACGGCTGCGGAGTACGGACGTCCTGATCGTCGTCGCCGTCAGGGCGGCCACGAGGCTCCCCACGGCTGCGCCGATGACCGTACCGCTCAGGCCGAGCCGCCCGCCGATCACGGCGGCAACGGCAGCGGACCCCGCTCCGGCGAGAAGGCTCACCGGGTGAAGTGGTGAGTCAGCCGCGGGTGTCTTCCTGGTGGGGACTGGCTGGGGCTCGTCGCTGATCTGTCTGTCGGACGAGGTCGGCATTCGGTAACACACACTCCTGGATAGGGGGGAGCGGGCCGTCAGAGGGCCCGCGTCGTCATGTCCACCGTGCCACCCGATGGCGCTGAAGACAAACGCGGCGGCAGCGAGACGAAAACTGTCAGAGGTCTCGTGTGTAGTGATCGACAGAAGATGCGACACGCCGAAAAGAACAGATGTTTGATTCGACGCCAGCGATGACGTAGAACTGTTTCGAACACCTGTTCGAGCGAGAGGACGACCGATGAGCACGCTGACCGTAGCCCCCCGACCGTTGACCACGCGTCCGGCCTCCGCCCGGAAGCCCAGCGGACCGAGCACCGTGCGTCCTGGGTTGTCCGTACGTCACGTGGCCGGTGTCCGCCCCGCCGCGTGCCTGGTCTCCGTGAGCGAACCCACGTGGCAGCTCACGCGCCGCGGGCTCGTCGTCGTGATGGCATTCCTCGCTGCGCTGATGGGTAGCGCTGTCGTGACCTGCCTCGTCGCGTTCCTGTCTGTGAGCAACTCACCGCTCTGAGGTCCACCGTCATTGCACGACGAAGGCGCCGCCCCGACGGGCGGCGCCTTCGTGGCGTACAAGCAGTGCTGACTACTTGGGCTGACTACTGCTGCGGTGCCTGACCCGCGTTCGGGTCGGAGACGACGACCGACTTGACGATCTTGTCGGCGATGGTCTGGCGCTTGGAGTCCCACAGCGGGAAGAGCCAGCCGATTCCGCAGATCGCACCGTCGATCATGTGGGCGAAGACACGGCCGATACCGGCGCCTGCACCGAGGGGCTGACCGGTCGCCTCGGAGACGAGCTTCGTCTTCGCGATCTTGCGGCCGAGCGAGTACCCCGTGGTGCCGGCCTGGTAGCCGGAGTTCCACACGAGGAAGGCCACCAGGGCGACCCAGACGACGAACGTGAGGAGGCCCACGATGACCGAGCTGCCCAGGTTGTTGATGATGGAGATCAGGATCGAGTACACGATGCCGGGTGCCAGGTAGTCGATGAGCCAACCGAGTGCGCGAGTGCCGAAGGAGGCGAGCTCAGGGGTCGGGCTGGCGTAACCGGCGTCGTACCCGTAGGCCGAGACCCCGGTGTTGGGGTAGCCAGCGCCAGGCACCGCGGCTGGCGCAGCGCCATACGCGGCGTTCGGGTCCTGGTAACCCTCGACGGGCTGGCCGTAGCCTGCCGCGCCGTACTGGCCGGGCTGCGACTGGCCGTAGCCGCCAGCGGCGCCGTACGCCTGGTTCGGGTCGGTGTAGCCGCTACCGGCTGCGGGCTCCGGCGCGCTGCCGTAGCTGCCCGCGGAAGGGGCGGACCCGTAGGCAGGGGGCGTCGAGCCGTACGCCGGGGCGTTGGGGTCGGTGCCGTAGCTGGGGGCTGCGCCGTAGGCGGGCGTCGGGTCCGGTGCGGTGTAACCGCCTGTGGCGGGCGTCCCGTACGCGGGGGTGCTCGGGGCTGCGCCATAGGCAGGCGTGGAGTCCGGAGCCGTGTAGCCACCGCTGGCCGGGGCGCCGTAGGACGGCGTGCCGGAAGCCGGCGACGCTGCCGGTCCCGCGTCGGGGGTGCCGTAAGCCGGGGGCGTGTACGACGGGGTGGTGTAGGTGGGGCTCGAGTACGAGCCGGCGCCAGGGGTTTCCGGCGCAGGGGGAGCCGGGGGCGCCTGCGGGTCAGGTGCTGCGGGCTGTCCGTACGGCGGCTGGGGCTGGCTCGGGGTCTTGGCCGGGTCGTTCCAGTTCTCGTTGCTCACGTTGATCCTCTCGAGGACGGTATGGCACCCGGTCATCTGGTAGCCCTTGCGAGCGCCCCCTCGGTGCCAATGGCGATTACTGTAGTGCATTGCCATGGCCATGGAATGGAGCATCGACAAGCCAGTTTCGCCCCGGGAAGCACTTTTCCGGGTCGGCTCGGTCGGCGTGCTCGGCGTCGGGGTGGGGGCCCTACATCTCCTGACGGGGTTTGGACTTCCGTGCCCGTTCCGTGCAGTGACCGGCTGGCTCTGTCCCTTCTGCGGTGGCACGCACATGGCGGAGGCACTGATCCGTGCTGACGTACCTGCGGCCTGGGCGGCGAACCCCCTCGTGCTCGTCGTCGCCGTACTGATCGGGGTCCGCGCGGTGGGCTGGTTGGTCGAGGTCGTACGCAACCCTCAGGCGGCCTCGCGGCAGTGGTTGCCGGCCTCCTGGCACAGGCACTGGTTCGCAGCGCTCGTCGTCGTCTCCGTCGCGTACGTGCTGGTCAGGAACCTGTTCCCTCTCGCCTGACCGCCCGACAACGCCGCGACACCGGCACAGGCATTGACTTGTGGCCGATCCCGAGGCAAGATCACTACATCTAGTGGTTACAGACATGTAGTTATCCCAGGGGTAGAGGTACTCATCCACAGGATGTGCGCACCTCGTCCACAACCGTATCCACAGCCAGGGAGGAGACAGGCCATGTTCTGCCCGTACTGCAAGCACACGGACTCGCGGGTCCTGGACTCCCGCGTCTCCGAGGATGGGGCCAGCATCCGGCGCCGGAGGCAGTGTCCGTCCTGCGAGCGGCGGTTCACCACCGTCGAGCAGACGCAGCTCGTCGTCGTCAAGCGTTCCGGCGTCGTCGAGCCCTTCGCTCGCGACAAGGTCATCGCCGGTGTCCGGAAGGCATGCAAGGGCCGACCGGTCAGCGAGGACGATCTCGCGCGACTGGGCCAGCAGGTCGAGGACTCGTTGAGGGCATGCGGCCAGGCGGAGATCAACGCCGAGGACGTCGGGCTCGCGATCCTGGCGCCCTTGCGGCGACTTGATGCCGTGGCGTACCTCCGGTTCGCCTCTGTCTATCGGCACTACGACACGGTCGACGACTTCGAACACGCCATCGCGGAGCTCCGTGCAGGCCTGCAGACCGTCTGACCAAACTGTGTCAGAGGCAAGAGCAAGACTCATCCTACGAACACATATTTCGGGCCTGAACGGCCAGTCAGAGAGGCGATCATGACCGAGACGACCACCAAGTCGAGGGCTCGCAACAAGGGCAACGGACTCACCATCGAGCGGGTCTACACGACGCCCGGGGTGCACCCGTACGACGAGGTCACCTGGGAGCGCCGCGATGTGGTGCAGACGAACTGGAAGACCGGTGAGACGGTCTTCGAGCAGCGCGGCGTGGAGTTCCCGTCGACCTGGAGCGTCAACGCATCGACGATCGTGACGACGAAGTACTTCCGCGGCGCGCTCGGCACCGAGCAGCGCGAGACGAGCCTTCGCCAGCTCATCGACCGCGTCGTGAAGAAGTACCGCAGCGCCGGCGAGGAGAGCGACTACTTCGCGGCGCCCGCCGACGCTGAGATCTTCGAGCACGAGCTCACGTACATGCTTCTCAACCAGGTGTTCTCGTTCAACTCGCCCGTGTGGTTCAACGTCGGAACTGCGAGCCCGCAACAGGTGAGCGCCTGCTTCATCCTCTCGGTCGACGACTCGATCGACTCGATCCTGAACTGGTACCGCGAGGAGGGCTTCATCTTCAAGGGCGGCTCCGGCGCGGGCCTCAACCTGTCGCGGATCCGGTCCAGCAAGGAGCTGCTGTCGAGCGGCGGTACGGCCTCGGGGCCGGTCTCGTTCATGCGAGGCGCGGACGCATCGGCCGGCACCATCAAGTCCGGTGGCGCGACGCGTCGTGCGGCGAAGATGGTCGTGCTGGACATCGACCACCCCGACATCGAGGAGTTCGTCCAGACGAAGGCGCGCGAGGAGGACAAGATCCGCGCCCTGCGTGACGCAGGTTTCGACATGGACCTGGGCGGCGCTGATATCGCCAGCGTCCAGTACCAGAACGCCAACAACTCCGTCCGCGTGTCCGACGAGTTCATGCGTGCGGTCGAGGACGGCGACAAGTTCGGGCTGCGTGCGCGCATGGACGGCCGCGTCATGGAGACCGTGGACGCCCGTGACCTCTTCCACAAGGTCGCCACCGCGGCGTGGCTGTGCGCCGATCCGGGCATCCAGTACGACGACACGATCAACGACTGGCACACGAACCCCGAGTCGGGCCGGATCACGGCGTCGAACCCGTGCTCGGAGTACATGAGCCTCGACAACAGCTCGTGCAACCTGGCGTCGCTGAACCTCATGAAGTTCCTCCGCGACGACGACACGTTCGACACCGAGAAGTTCGTCAAGGTCGTCGAGCTGGTCATCACGGCCATGGACATCTCGATCACGTTCGCCGACTTCCCGACCGAGAAGATCAC
>JADGPB010000037.1 GCA_017882655.1 Propionibacteriales bacterium | reverse complement strand
GTCCGTCGTGATCCCCGGCACCCCGAACGCGTCTCCCAGGACCACATTGGCCGTCTTGCGTCCCACCCCCGGCAGCGAGACGAGATCGGCCATCCGGCCTGGCACCTGTCCGCCGAAGCGCTCCGTCAGCGCGATGCCCAGGGCCACCAGGGTCTTGGCCTTCGCCCGGAAGAATCCGGTGGACATGATGATCTGCTCGATGTCCTCCGGGTTCGCCACGGCGAGGCCCTCAGCATCCGCGTACGCGGCGAACAGGACGGGTGTGACCGCGTTGACGCGCCGGTCCGTGGTCTGCGCCGAGAGGATCGTGGCGACCAGGAGCTGGAACGGCGAGTTGAAGTCGAGCTCGCACTTCGCATCGGGATACGCAAGCGCCAGGTCGCGGTCGATCCGCCGCGCCCTACGTACCGTCGCCAGCCTCGACTCGCCATCCTTCACGGGCACAGCCTAAGTCAGGCAGAGAAGGGCCCTGCTACGCCTCGACGACGATCTCGACCTCGACGGGCGCGTTGAGCGGCAGTACGGCCACGCCGACCGCACTCCGTGCATGGGCCGATCCGATGACCTCGCCGAGCAGCTTGCTCGCGCCGTTCGCCACCTGCGGCTGCGCGATGAAGGCGGGATCGCTGGCCACGTACACGACGACCTTGACGATCCGTTTGATGTTCTCGAGGCCACCCGCCACCTCGGCGGCCGCGGCGAGCGCGTTGAGCGCTGCCAGCTGTGCCATCTCCGTAGCGACCTCCGGGCTGACACGGCTTCCGACGATGCCCGTCTCGACCACCTTCCCGTCCCGGGTCGGCAGCTGCCCCGACGTCCAGATCAGGTCGCCGACGCGGATGGCCGGGATGTACGCGGCGACGGGCGCCGGCACCGGCGGTAGCTCGAGGCCGAGGGCGGCGAGCCGTTCGGTCGCCGTGCTCATGAGGCGAGGGGCCGCTTCAGGTACGCCACGAGGTTCTCGGGCGCGGGACCCGGGACCACGATCACAAGCTCCCATCCCTCGGACCCCCAGTTGTCGAGGATCTGCTTCGTCGCGTGCACGAGCAGCGGCACGGTCACGTACTCCCACTTCTGCATGGCGCTCACCCTAGTGGCCCGTCGCTAGTGGGCCGTCACGCGGCAACAGCCCGCCATGCGCGCACGGGTATGACTCGGGCCTACCCTGGAGCCATGCCCGACGTCGCGCCGCTGCACATCGTCAGCGGCAAGGGCGGTACGGGCAAGACCACCGTCGCCCTCGCCCTTGCCCTGATGCTTCGTCGTACCGGCGACACCCTCGTCTGCGAGGTCGAGTCCCGGCACGGGTTGTCGGAAGCCGCGGGGCTCTCACGCGTCGAGATCGGCGAGGAGCGCAGGGTCTCGATCGCCGGCCAGGACCTCCGCATGCTCAGCGTCGACTCGCGGCATGCGCTGCGCGACTACCTCGAGAGCCACGTACGGCTGGGTGTCGCGGGGACGATCCTCGACAAGACGGGCTTCGTCGAGTTCGCCTCCGAGCTGGCGCCGGGCCTGCGGGACGTCCTTCTGACCGGCAAGGTCTACCAGGCGGCCCGGCGCCGCCTGAAGGGTCAGGCCGACGCCGTCGACGCGGTCGTCATGGATGCTCCGCCGACGGGACGTATCGAGAGCTTCCTCACGGCCGGCGAGGCGCTGGCCGAAGTCGTTGTCGTGGGGCCGATCCCCGTGCAGGCTCAGTCGATCATGGCTCTGCTGCGGGCGGAGTCCACGCAGGTCCACCTGGTCACGACCTGTACGGAGATGGCGCTGACCGAGACGCTCCAGACGATCGACGCGCTCACCAGGCACGGCATCGCCATCGGCCACGTGATCGTGAACCAGTTGATCGCCGACCCGCCCCCGCTTCCCGACAGCGTGACCGACCCGACGCTGCGTACCTCGTGGGAGCGGGAGGTCGCCGTCGCTGCCGGGCAGCAGCCCTGGGCCGAGCAGCTCGCGGAGCGCCTGACAGAGCTCGGACGACGGCCTGCGCTGACCCTCCCGCTGCTCCCCGACGAGGTGGGCCCTGCCGACCTGCCGAGGATCGCCGACCTTCTTGCGGAGGGTTGGAACGGGTGAGGCGACTCTTCGAGGTGGGGGAACTGCTCCGCGACACGACCGTACGTGTCGTGGTGACCTGCGGCACTGGAGGCGTGGGCAAGACCTCGGTGTCCGCGGCGCTCGCGGTGTCGGCCGCCGAGTCGGGCCGCCACGTCGTACTCGTGACCGTCGACCCGGCGAAACGCCTTGCCACCGCGCTGGGCCTCGAGGGCCTGGGAGGGGAGCCCCAACCCGTACCCGGCATCACCGGCGGCAGCCTCGACGCCCTGATGCTCGACATGACCCAGACGTTCGACGACGCCGTCCGCTCGCACGCGCCGAAGAACCGCGTCGACGAGGTGCTGCGCAACCCGTTCTACAAGGCGCTCTCGACGTCGTTCTCCGGCACACAGGACTACATGGCGACGGAGAAGCTCGGCCAGCTGTACGAGCAGGCCCGCAGCACCGGCCGCTGGGACCTCATCGTCGTGGACACCCCGCCGTCCCGCTCCGCCCTCGACTTCCTCGACGCTCCCGCCCGCCTGGACAAGCTGGCCGAAGGACCGGTGCTCCAGCTTCTCGCGCCCAGCAGCGGTCCGCTCAAGCTCATCGGGGCCGGGCTGTCCCAGGTGACGTGGCTGATCTCGAAGGTCATCGGGAGCAAGGCGCTGAGCGACCTGCAGGTCTTCGCCACCGCGTTCGAGACCGTGATGGGCGGTTTTCGGCGCCGCGCCGGCGTCGTACGGAAGCTCCTCGCTTCGCCCGCCACCGCGTTCGTGATCGTGGCGAGCCCCCGCAAGGCGGCGCTGGACGAGGCCCGGTACTTCGTGGGTCAGCTCCGCGACCGCGGCACGACCGCCCGCGGTGTGGTGGTCAACCGCGTCTCGCCCGCGGTGAGCCTGTCCCGCGAGGCCGAGGAATCCCTGAAGCAACAGCCGGAGGCGTACGACTGGTGGCAGACCAGCTGGGTCACCTGGCGGGCCCAGAGGTCGCGGATGGTGTCGTCCCTGCCGGTGTCGTTACCGATCACGCTGGCGCGGACGCTGGAGCGCGAGGTCACCGACCTCGACGTGGTGAGGGAGCTCGGGCTACTCCTCGTTGACGGCGCTGGTCTTGCCCAAGAGGATGAACGACCAGTCATCGACGTCTGAGCGCTGACGGAGGAGCTGACGGCGCTCGCGCTCGGTCATACCGCCCCAGACGCCCCACTCGATGCGGTTGTCGAGCGCCTCTGCGAGGCACTCCTTGCGGACGCGACAGCCTGAGCACATTGACCGCACGCGCTTCTGGTCGGCTCCGTCCGGGAACAGCTCATCCTGCTTGCCCTGGCACTTGGCCTCGAGCGGCCAGTCATCATGACGGCGAAGTGTCATCCTCGTCGATCCCTTCGAGCCGAGCGGCGTCGCTGCCGCTGTTTCCTGAGCACGACACGCTCAAAGTACACAGCCAAGGGGCCTTCTGCCTAGATGCTCAATGCGAGCACAAGACTGTCGTGGTCGAGGGTTCGGCGTCACACAGCCCTCTCGCTTACTCTGGATCCCATGAGCTCCCCTCAATTCGGGCCGAAGGTCTACGCGCTGGCGATGTTCGTGGTCGTCAGCGTGCTTGCTGGACTGTTGGTCGCCGGGCTCGCGGTGCCCGCGGCAGCGCTCGGCGGAACGTCGGCCAAGTACGTGGCCCAGGGCATCGAGAGCCTGCCTGCGGAGCTCACCATCACGCCGGTCGCCGACAAGACCGTCATCCTCATGGCGGACGGGCAGCCGCTCGCTGAGCTGTTCGACGAGAACCGCACCGTCGTGACGCTGGACCAGATCGCGCCGATCATGCGTACGGCGCAGGTCGCGATCGAGGACACCCGCTTCTACCAGCACGGCGCGCTCGACCTCAAGGGCACGCTGCGCGCGCTCGTACGGACCGGGAGCGGCACCGATGTGCAGGGCGGGTCGACGCTCACCCAGCAGTACATCAAGCAGGTACGCGTCGAGGCCGCCCAGGCCGCCGGTGACCAGGCCGGGGTGTTCGCGGCGCAGGAGCAGACCCTGCAGCGCAAGGTGCTCGAGCTGAGGTACGCGATCGCGCTCGAGGCGAAGTACAGCAAGGACGAGATCCTCAACCGCTACCTCAACATCGCCTACTACGGGGACGGCACGTACGGCGTGGAGGCGGCAGCCAAGCACTACTTCGGCGTCAGCGCCAAGGACCTCACCTTGGCCCAGGCGGCCATGCTGGCCGGCCTGACCCAGAACCCCGTCGCGACCGACCCGATCAACCACCCGCAGGCAGCGATCGACCGCCGCGCTGTGGTCATCAACCGCATGCTCGAGCTGGGCCTCATCTCCGCCGATGACGCGGCCAAGGCCAAGGCCACACCCTTCGACCCGTCCAAGAAGGTCCCGAGCACGACGGGCTGCGTCGGCACGAAGTACCCGTTCATGTGCGACTACGTCGTGCGCTCGCTACTGGCGAACCCAGCCTTGGGCGCGACGGTCGACGACCGGCACAACACGATCTACCGCGGCGGCCTGGTCATCAAGACCCAGATCGACCCCAACTCCATGAACGTCGCGCAGCAGGCGGTCTCCTCGAAGGTGAAAGCGACCGATCCGGTCATCAGCACCATGGTCGAGGTTCAGCCGGGAACGGGCCTCATCCTCGCCATGGCGCAGAGCAGACCTGTCATGGGTACGAACGCGGACCTCGGCCAGACGTTCTACAACTACGCCGTCTCGGCCGCCATGGGCGGCGCCGAGGGCTACCAGGCCGGGTCGACGTTCAAGGCCTTCACGATCGCTGCGGCGCTCGACAGGGGCATCCCTACGACGAAGACGTTCGTGGGACAGAGTCCGCTGCCGCTGCAGAACAGGGTCTTCCGTACCTGCGACGCGTCCGGTGCCGACACCAGCTTCAAGTTCCCGAGCAAGGTCGGGCTGCAGAACGAGTTCAACCAGAACTACGGCACGTTGGACTTGAGAACCGCGGCCGCCAAGTCCGTGAACACCTACTTCGTGCAGCTCGAGGCGGCGGCGGGTATCTGCCAGGCGGCACGGATGGCCACGGCCGCCGGGGTGCTGGCGTCCAACGGCGACGACCTCGTCAAGACGTTCTCGTACATCCCCTCGTTCACACTCGGCGTCGTCGAGGTGACACCGCTCTCGATGGCCGACGCGTACGCGACGATGGCCGCGCGCGGCGTTCACTGCGACCCCATCATCGTGAGCAGCATCACCTCCCCTGACGGCAAGCCGGTCGCCACGCAGAGCGCCAACTGCAAGCAGGTCATACGGCCCGAGGTCGCCGACGGCGTGAACTACGTGCTGCAGGCCGTCATGCAGGCCGGTGGCACGGGCGCAGGAGTTCGGCTCCCCGGCTCACGACCTCAGGCCGGCAAGACGGGAACCACCGACTCCCACGCGGCCGTGTGGTTCAACGGCTACACGCCCAACATCGAGGGCGTCGCGATGGTCGCCGTCGACAAGTCCCCGCGTTTCAGCGCCTTCTGGGCCGCCCGCGGGGGCTCGCTGTCGGGCCTCAGGCTCTCGACCGGATGGCTGCTCAACGGGTCGGGCTCGGGTGACGCGGGCGACATCTGGACACCTGCCATGACGAAGGCGGTCGCCAACCTTCCTGCGACGCCGTTCACGGCGCCTCCAGACTCGATCATCCACGGCACCAGGACGGCGATCCCCAGCACTGCCGGGATGTCCGCGTCGCAGGCGTCGGCCGTCCTCACGGCTGCTGGGTTCAGCGTGTCGAACCGCCCCGTCTACGACAACTCGCCGAACGGCACGTTCCTCGGCGTGACGTGCGACGGGTTCGTCGGTGGTTCGTGCTCCCTGAACTACTCGCAGGGTCCGCGGCCGGGCGTTCCGGGTTCCCAGCCCTCGTGATCGGTCGCACCGCCGCAGCCGTCGCCCTGACAGGAGTCGGCTGCTTCGCGTACGGCGCCTTCATCGAACGGCAGGCGTTCACGCTGCGTCGTTTCACGGTGCCGGTGCTGCCGGTCGGCCAGCGGCCGCTGACTGTCCTGCACGTCTCCGACATGCACCTGTCGACCGACCGCGGCAACCTCGTGCGGTGGGTCGACAGCCTTGCTGGGCTGCGTCCGGACCTGGTGGTGACGACCGGCGACAACCTGTCGCAGCCGGAGGCGTTGCCGATGGTCTACCAGGCGTACGCACGACTCCTCGCCCTCCCCGGCGTCTTCGTTTTCGGGTCGAACGACTACTTCGCGCCCAACCCGGTGAACCCGCTGCGCTACCTGGGGCCCGCACGGGACGGCAAACCGCTGCGCGAGATCCTGCCCCATCGCGAGCTGCGGGCGACGCTGGTGGAGCGCGGGTGGCATGACGTGGAGCACCAGCGCGTGGTGCTGACCGTGGACGGCCGGCTGGTCGAAGTGCGCGGTACGAAGGACGCCCATCTCAAGCTCGACGCGTACGGCGCGGTGGCCGGGCCTCCCGATCCGGCCGCGGTGCTGTCGATCGGCGTCACGCACGCCCCGTACCTGCGGCTGCTCGACGCCATGACCGCCGACGGCGTGGACCTCTTGATGGCCGGTCACACGCACGGCGGACAGGTGTGCGTGCCGTTCTACGGGGCCTTGACGACGAACTGCGACCTCGACGCGGCAAGGGTCAAGGGGCTCAGCTCCCACACGTACGGAGGCCGCACCTCCGCGCTGCACGTCTCCGCCGGCCTTGGCACCAGCCCGTACGCGCCGTACCGCTTCGCCTGCCGCCCGGAGGCCAGCTTGCTGACCCTCGTCCCGCGTACGAACCAGGTGTGAGCCAGCGCTCGTCATGGGCTAGACTCCACTTCGGCCTCCGGGCCATCGGGGTGTGGCGCAGCTTGGTAGCGCGCGTCGTTCGGGACGACGAGGTCGCAGGTTCAAATCCTGTCACCCCGACCATTGGTTTCCCAGGAAGAACCCTCGCCCACAGGGCGGGGGTTCTTGCTGTCGCGGTACCGCATCCGCATCGTCAGATCGGTACCGCCGTCGCTCTGAAAGGCCACACAAGCCGGTTTGAAGCCGACGACGGTACCGTTCTGGCGATCACCGATCCTTGACCCCGATGCTTCCGATGATGCCGCCCGAGAGGGATCATGGACCTATGCGTGGGCGAAGGATGGCGATGGTGGGATCTGCGGCAATGCTCGTTGCCGCCAGCGTCGTGGTCTTCCTCATCTTCGACAGTCACTCGCACTCGAACAGCGACACGATCCGGCCGTTCGTGATCACGATGGCCCCGGCGTGGATCCTCTACGTACTGGTATGGCGCTTCGTGACCGTCAGGCGTACGAAGGACTGAGCTACCTGGGCCTAGGCCGGGAGCACGTAGAAGTAGATCAACAGGTAGTGCAGGAGCGCGGCCACGACGACCAGGACGTGCCACAGCTCGTGGAAGCCGAAGAAGCCGGGCCGCGGGTTGGGCTTCTCCACCACGTAGATGACGAAGCCCACGGTGTACGCGATGCCGCCGGCGGCCATCAGGACGATCGCTGCCACCGGCACGCTCGACGCCACGCCCGCGAGCAGCACCGCGCACCAGCCGAGCGCGATGTAGATGGTGTTGGTGATGTACTTCGGCACCCGCGTCCAGACCGAGCGCAGCACGATGCCGAGTACGGCGATCGTCCACACTCCACCGAGGACCGTCCAGCCGTACGTGTTGCGGAACAGCACCAGCACGAGCGGCGTGGCCGTCCCGGCGATCAGGAAGAACACCGAGTCGTAGTCGATGGTCCTCAGGATCTCGTTCACCCGTGGCCCGCGGTCGATGCCGTGGTGGAGCGCGCTGGCGGTGAACAGGGTGATCAGCGACAGTCCGTAGATGCTGAGCGCGACGATCTTCCACGGGTTGCCCTGCACGCTCGCCTGCGCCACGAGAAGACCGGTACCGACCACAGCGAAAAGTGCGGCGGCAAGGTGGGATGCGGCGTTGAACCGCTCATCGGTGACATGGATGCTGCCGTCCCTGCTTCTCAGCTCAGATTCCATGGACACACCTTCCGCGCGGGGCGCGCCCCGTTCGCGTCAGCAGCCGCAGAGGCGGACGAGAGCGGCTGACACGAATTCTAGCCAAAGGCTCAGGTCGAGCGCTCGTCCGCCCGGGCCATCGTGAGCGGCTCGATGACCGGAAGCAGGTGCAGAGCGGCGTTCGGGCGGGACGCGTACGAGAACGCGCGCTCCTCGATGGCCTGATCCTCCGCCGTGAGCCGCACCTCGTGCTGGTGCAGATGCTCCGACCACGAACCGACGGTGAAGATCTCGACGTACGTGTCGGCGCGTTCGCCCACCCGGTACAGCTCCCAGCGTGTCGCGCCGCTGCGGGCGCGAGAGCGGCGCATCTCCTCCATCGCGAGAAGCCAGTCGGTGACGTTCTCCGCCGGTACGACGTAGGAGACCATCACCTGCACCGGACCGGCGTCTGGTTCCGGCTCCTCCAGCACGCGGGCCTCGGGCCAGTACGCCAGCGGCCGGCGGTCGAGGTGCCCGCTCTCCGGGAAGCTCCAGAAGAAGCCGATCAGCCCACCGACGACGACGAGGCCGGACGCGCTCCAGACCGCTGCGGCAAGGCTGACGTGCTGGGCGATGAGCCCCCAGATCGGCGAGGCCAACGCCTGCGCGGCGGTGAACGTCATCATGTACACAGCGACCGCACGAGCCCGCACCCAGCTCGGCAGGTACAGCTGCAGCTCGGCGTTGAGCGTGGCGGCAGTGGCGGTCCACCCGAAGCCCAGCACGAACAGCAGCGGGAGCGCCGGTACGAGTCCCGGCACGACCATCGTCAGCGCGAACGCGATCCCGTACACCACCCCGGTGATGCTGAGCACGAGCTTGGCCGAGACGTACCGGCTGATCCTGCCCATGCTGAACGCGGCGGTGATGGCACCCACGCCCAGCGCGGTGAACAGGAGCCCGTAGCCGTCGGCCGCGAGCCCCAGTTTCCGGTTGGCGATCAGTGGGAGCAGCGCCCACATCGCTGTGGCCGGTGCGGCGAAGACCGCCAGCCGGATGAGGATGAGCCGTACGACCGGCTCGTTCCGTACGTACCGGCCGCCGGTCCGCAGAGCGGGCAGGAACCTCTCCCGGACGCGCGCGGCGACCTGCGGGGGCCGGCGCCACCGGAGCAGCGCGGCGATCAGGAACAGCGTGCAGGCGGCGTTGATCGCGAACACCGGTGCCACGCCCCAGATGGCGATCACGGCACCGGCGATCGCGGGCCCGATCGCCCGGGACACGTTGACGCTGACCATGTCGAGGCGGATGGCGGCGGCGATCTGGGACCGCGGCACCAGCTCGGTGATCATCGGCTGCCACGTGGACACCTGCATGGCCAGGCCCACGCCGATCGCGAACGTGAACGCGAGCAGCAGCAGCGGCGGGACCAACCCGAGGGCGGTCAGCACGGACAACAAAGTGGCGGCCACCGCGAAGTACAGCTGTACCCAGATCAGCAGCCGGCGACGGTCGAAGGCGTCGGACAACACCCCAGCGGCCAGGGAGAACAGCACCATCGGCAGCGTGCCCGCGGTCTGCACCAGGGAGATGATCGTGGCCGCGTTCGGGTCGTCGATGAACAGCCACTGGGCGCCCACGTTCTGAGCCCAGAAGCCGACGCTGCTCATCACCACGCCCAGCCACAGCCAGCCGAACCCGGGTGTACGGAACGGTGCGAGGGGCCCGGACGGGCCAGCCGTCTCGCCCGCGACGACGGGCGGCGGCTCGGCAGCGCTGTCCTGGCTCACGACTGGAACGTATCGCGCGATACGGCCTGCGACTACTCGTCGACCCCCACGAGCTCCGAGGCGGGCGCCGTGGCCCAGCTCGCCAACATGCTGAACGCCTCGGCGGATGGGCTGCCGGGTTCGGCGACGTACGAGTTCAGGCGCAGTCCAGGATCAGCGGTGAGCGCCATGGATTCGTACGACAACGTCATCTCACCCACGAGCGGGTGGTGGAAGCGCTTGATGCCCGTACGGTGCTGGCGGACGTCGTGTGCGGCCCACAGTGTCCGGAACAGGTCACTACGGGTCGACAGCTCCCCCACGAGTTCGGTCAGGCCCTGGTCGTACGGGTTCTCGCCGGCCAGCGTCCGCAGCAGCGCGGCGGCTTCGCTCGCCACCTTCGACCACTCGATGAAGAAGTCCTGCGACCTGGGGTCGAGGAACACGAACCGGGCGATGTTGGGTTTGCCCGGCATCTCGAACACCGGTGCGTAGAGAGCCCGGCCGAGCGTGTTGGTGGCGAGGATGTCGATGCGCGCGTTGCGCACGTACGCGGCCGTGCCGGTCATGGAGTCCAACAGCCACTGGACCTGTGGACGAACCGTGCGACGTGTCGGGCGGCCGACCGCAACCCTGGTCGACGACGTACGGGCCAGATCGTGCAGGTGGGCCCGTTCGGCTTCGTCCAGCTGCAGAGCGTTCGCGACGGAGTCCAGCACGGACTGCGAGGCGCCACCGAGATTCCCGCGTTCGAGCCGTACGTAGTACTCGACGCTCACGCCGGCGAGCAGCGCCACCTCTTCGCGACGGAGACCCTTCACGCGACGGTTCCCACCCCACGCCGGCAGCCCTGCATCCTGCGGGGAGAGGCGGGCCCGCCGTGACCGGAGGAACTCCGCGGCATCCTTCCTGACATCCATGGCATGAACCTACTCACGCGGCTCAATCGCAGACAGGCACTGCTGATACCCCGATCAGCAGGTCAGGTCTTCTTCTTCGTCGCTGTCGCCTTGGCGGTCGTCTTCGGCGCGGTGGCAGTGGTGGATGCGGACGGGGCCCCGGAGGGCGTGTAGCCGTACTCCGTAGTCGGGTGGGCCGCGACGAACGCGGGCATCGTGTCGTTCTGCAGAGCCTTCCCGAGCGCGGTGACGCCAGGAACGTCGACGACGTCGATCGACTGTCCGTCCGGACTCGTGCCGAAGCCGGTGATCGGCGCCATGACCATGTGAATCTGGTCAGAGCCGGTGATCCCCGTCAAGGACAGGGCGAGCGAGTAGATCACGTTGTTGGTCATCCCCGCGTCGGGGGTCACGTTCTTGCCGACGGTCTCCATGACCGCGTTCAGCTTCACGGGATTCGCGAGCACGTCGGGGGTCGCGACTTTCAGAGCCAGCGCCCTGATGAACGCCCGCTGGCGCAGGGTTCGGTCCAGATCACCGTTCGGAAGGTATTCGCGTTCTCGCACGTACGCCAGGGCCATGTTGCCGTCGGTGAGCACCAACGGGCCCTTCTTCGTGAAGTCGTACTTGACGCCACGGCTGTCCGGCACGATCCTGATCGATCCCACAGGGTTGTCGACCGTGACCGGACCGATGGTGTCGACGAGCTGGATGAAGTTGGAGAAGTCCGTGACGACGACATGGTCGATGCGCGCCCCGGTGAGGTTCTCGATCGTCGACACGGCCAGAGCAGAACCGCCGAAGGAGTAACCGGCGTTGATCTTGTTCAGCCCGTAGCCAGGGATGGTCACCCACATGTCGCGCGGGAACGAGACG
>JADGPB010000384.1 GCA_017882655.1 Propionibacteriales bacterium | reverse complement strand
TGGGGTCGATCCCGTGCTCCCACGTGAAGTACGAGGTGTCGGCCGGGGTGGCGCCGCGGACGACCATCACGGCGTGCGCCTCGGCAGGCTCGACGGGCGCAGGCAGCGTGACGAGCACACCGGCGTAGTCGGGGCGCTGGACGACGTAGGTGGCCAGCCCGTCAGGGGCGATGCGATCGCTCTCGGGGACAGAGGCATTGGCGTCGTCCCACATGAGGGCGAACTTCGGACCCAGGTCGACGGCGATCGCCTCACCGACAAGGTCGACGCTGTCGTCGAGCGCTAAGTCGCGCAGGATGCGGTGAGCGAACGCGTAATGGACAGTGCGTGGTGCCATAGGTCACACATTGCCACATCGGAGGCGCCGATTCGGTGATCCCGCACCGTTATTCGGCGCGCCTGACCACCCTGGGACGCGCTGAGGGCTTCTTCGCGAGCGCCTCCCGGATCTCGTCGCTCCGAGCCAGCACCAGCTGACGGATCACGACCTCGGGGATCTCGGCCCCGAGAGGGAGACGTACGGTGCCCTTCGCTGCGCTCAGACCGTCGATCGCGGGCAGGGTCTCGAGTACCGCCGCGACCACGCCGGCGCTGTACGGATAGATCCCGATGTGGCCCTTGGCCCTCATCAGCGAGAGGAGCGGGCGAGAGCGGAAGACGAGCGCAGGCATCCCGTACGAGATCCCCTGCTCGGCCTCAGGGACCAGGGTGCGGGCGGTCGCGTAGGCGTCGCCGAGGATCTTCGCGTCCTCCTCGTCCAGCCCCGCAAGGTAGTCGTCGATCTCACCCATGGCGCCTCCTGCTCGTCACTCGCTCTCGCTCTCGTACAGAGCCTCGATGTGGCCGGCTGCCGCGGCGAGGAACGCCTCGCGGCGCAGCCTGAGAGTAGGAGTGAGGATACTTCCGCCAGGTCTCATGTCGACGATCAGCGGCAGGATCTTGCGCACTTGCTCCGCGCGAGAGACGGCGGCGTTGGCCCGGTCGACGACCTTGGCAAGCCGCTGGTGCAGCGCCTGGTCGTCGACGACCACGCCTTCGGGCGTGGCGTCGATGCGCGCGACCTGAGTCGCGAGCGCGGGGCGTACATGGCGTCGCGCCCACTCGATGACCGCCTCACGGTCGAGCAGCAGGAGGACGGACAGGTACGGTCGGCCGTCGCCCACCATCACCGCCCTCGCCACGAGGCGGGACCTCTCGACGTTGAGCTCCCATCGCGCCGGTGCGACCTTCTTGCCCCATGTCGTCACCAGCGCCGTGCCGAGGAGGCCGTGGATCGTGAGTCGCCCCTTGCCGTCGAGCGATCCGAGGTCTCCGGTCCGGAAGAACCCGTCGAGCCGGACATCCTCCATCGGATCGAGGTAACCGTCCGTCACGCCGATCCCCTGGACCAGCACCTCACCATCGTCGCTGATCCGCACCGTGGTGCCCGGCATCGGCCGGCCCACCGTGCCGGGACGGATGTCGCGTGGCCGGTTGCCGGTCGCCGAGGCGGTCGTCTCGGTGAGCCCGTACCCCTCGAGCACCGGGATCCCCTGGCCCCAGAAGTAGCGCACGAGCGCTGGGTCGAGAGGCGCAGCGCCCGAGAGCAACCAGCGCAGTCTTCCGCCGAAGTGCGCGCGCAGCCGCCGGTAGAAGATCTTGTCGAACGCGGTGTGCTGCATCCGCAGCCACGGGGTGGGCTGTAGGAAGGGGTCGTCCTGACGGGCCTCGAGCAGCCGGCCCCACGCGACAGCCACCCTCTCGGCGCGCGCGAAGAGCCGGGACACGCCCGCCTTGGCTGCGGACTGCCGCTCCCCGTCCCGTACCTTCTCCAGGAGTCTCGGTACCGCGACGAGGAACGTCGGCCTCACCTCCTCGAACGTCGACAGGACGTGAGCAGGGTCACCCTCGTGCACGATCTTCGTCCCGACGGAGAGCGCGATCAGCTGCAGCCCGCGCGCGAGTACATACGCGAGCGGCAGTGCGACGATGGTGACCGCCCGGTCGTGAAGGATCTCCGCGTATTCGTGATGGATGTTGAGGCCCTGCAGCACCAGGTTGCCGTGGCTGATGCGTACGCCCTTGAGCGCGGCAGATGTGCCCGACGTGAACATGATCGTCGCGAGGTCCTCGAGGCTCGCAGCGTGGCGCCGCTGCTCGATCACCTCGCGCCCCACGCAGTCCCCTCTGGCCGCCAGGGCGTCCAGGTCGTCGACGGATGAGTCCATGGTCCAGATCGGTACGGTGACGCCGGCGGCCTTGAGCGCCACCACCTGCGTCGCGCCCGCTGCCACCACAAGGCCCGGCTTGAACCGGGCGAACTCCTCCGCGACCTGAGCGGGGGCAGAGGTCTCGTACACGGAGACCACCACGCCACCGGCGTACCAGACGGCCATCTCGACCACCGCCCACTCGTACCGGGTGGGCGACATGATCGCGACGCCGTCGCCGATTCCGACGCCCTCCGCGATGAGACCTGCGGCCAGACGGCGCACCTGGTCGCAGAACGCGCTGGTGGTGACGTCCTCGAGCCCGGTGCTCGCGCGGCGTGCGAACGCGACATGGTCGGGGGCGATACGCACGCGGCGCTCGAGCAGGTCGGTGGCGTTGCGGATCTCGCCTGGGAGGACGGCGATCGGTGTCGTGGCGGTAGTCACTGACGATCTCCCTCCATCCCCAAGCGATGGTGAGGTCAACGAGTGTCACGGGGGTCGGAGTTCGGGGTCAGGGACCCCTACCGCCCCTACGTCAGGTGCCGGACCCCAGTTCCGGGTTACCTGATGATCTGCGCAGGTGGGACACGCGGGTGTGCGCTGTTTCAACTAGATGCTCACCTTACGTCGAGGTCAAGCCTCTGCAAAGAGCACCGCGCAGTTTGCCTCAGGCCAGGATCCGCGGGTCGACGGGAAGCTCCGGCCACAGGCCCCGTACCCAGGCCTGGTCGGGGTGGTCGCTGATGAGCCACTGCCGGTCGGCGGCAGGGCCGGCCATCACGTTGAGGTAGTACATGTCGTGGCCCGGCGCGGCAACGACCGGGCCGTGCCAGCCGTGGGGCACGAGGACGGCGTCGCCGGTACGGACCTCGACGAGCATGTCGATGGGCCGATCCGGGTCCGTCGAGGTCGTCTGGTGGTAGCCGAAGCCCGGCGTCCCGGACGGCGCGTCGGCGATCTCGTAGTAGTAGATCTCCTCGAGCTCCCGCTCCGTCGCCGTGTGCTCGTCGTGCTTGTGCGCCGGGTAGCTCGACCAGTTGCCGCCGGGCGTGATCACCTCGCAGACCAGCAGCTTCTCGCAGCCGGAGAA
>JADGPB010000383.1 GCA_017882655.1 Propionibacteriales bacterium | reverse complement strand
GGCGGGGTGTGGACGCGGAAGACGTGGGTCGTGTACGACCCGACCGTGCGGTACTCGGGCATGCCCGGCCGCTGCCGCTCCAGCATGCGACGTGCGGCGGTGTTGCTGGTGAGGATCGTCGTGACGAAGAGCTCGACGTCGCGGGTGTGCTCGGCGATGAGCTCGTACACCTGCGGGATCAGTCGGAAGCTCCGGCGCACCTCGGGGATCAGCTTCATGCCGGTGAGGTAGCCGACTCGCTTCCGCTCGCCGTTGACCCAGGCCGTCCGGACGACGCACGCTCCCATCCCCACCGCTCGTCCGCCCGCATCGCGGAGGACCGGTACGACCACGGCGTC
This sequence comes from Propionibacteriales bacterium, assembly GCA_017882655.1. Classification (GTDB taxonomy): domain Bacteria; phylum Actinomycetota; class Actinomycetes; order Propionibacteriales; family Propionibacteriaceae; genus Fen-668. The sequence continues at coordinate 2,959 of JADGPB010000383.1, read as the reverse complement.
GCCTTCAGCGAGGAGGGACGCGTACGGGTCGGTGCTGCGCAGGAACCGGACGGCGATGTCGCCGTCGAAGCCGTCGTCCGAGTCGTAGATCGCCGCCAGCTCGGGGCCGGAGGCCGGAGTCGCCAGCTCCACGGTCCACGGCCCTGTGCTCACTTCGGGAGCTCGTCCAGGTGATGTCCGATGGGGACGTCGAACTTGTCGTCCACCTCCCGGCCGAGCCTGAGGTTCATCGCCCAGTACACAGGCCACGCCTGGAGACGGCCCCGGCGCAGGGCCGCCATCCCGCGCTTGGCAACGACGGCAGGCGCGGCGAACTCCTGACGGGCCTTGAGACAGAGCTCCGCCATCTCTTCCGGCTCGAAGTTGGCCGGGCGGAAGGCGAGCTGTCCGTAGCGATAGTCCTTGTCGAGCCACCATGTCGGTGACAGGAGGCGCCCCTCGCGCTCGAAGCGCTTGTACAGCCGGGTGCCCGGGAACGGCAGCAGGTGGTTGAACGCCGCGCTGTGGAACGCCGACTGACGAGCGAAGTCGAGCGTACGGGCGAACGTGTCGCGGGTGTCGTTGTCGTAGCCGAAGACGAACGTCGCGTAGATGCCGATGCCGGCGTCGTGGATGCGTCGTACGAGCGTCTCGCGCTCGCCCAGGGAGCTGGACCAGCGCTTGCCCATCGCGGCGAGCGTGGCCGGATCGATCGACTCGAACCCGATGAGGATCAGCTCGCAGCCTGCGGCCTTCATGTCCGCGAGCAGTTCCGGATCGTTGGCCATCGTGAGGGTCCCCTGCGCGGCCCACAGGATCTTCAGCGGCTTGAGCCAGCGACACAGCTCCCGCACGTGCGCTGGGTCGGCGACCAGGTTGTCGTCGACGAAGAAGAATGTCTTGTGCCCGGATGCCTCGACGTCGCGGACGATCGCATCCACGGAACGCGGGTGGTACCGGGCGTTGTAGTAGCCGGCGATGGCGCAGAACTCGCACGAGTAGCCGCACCCGCGGCCGGTCTCCACCAGCCCGACAGGGAGGTACTTCTTGTCGGCGAACAGCCTCCGGTCGGGCAGCTGGTCAAGGCCCGTGGCGTTCGTGCCGCCGTCGTACCGGGAGGTGAGCCGACCTGACCGGGCGTCGGCCAGCAGGCGTGTCCAGACCTCGTCGGCGTTGCCCGTGACGATCGCGTCGGCATGCTGCGACGCCTCCTCGGGCGCCAAGGTCGTGTGGTAACCGCCGAGGACGACCCGTACGCCGCGGGCGCGGAACTGCGCGGCGATGTCGTACGACCGCCTCGCTGTGTACGTCTCGACAGGGATCGCCACCAGGTCGGTAGCCGTGTCGTAGTCGATGAGCTCGATGCGGTCGTCGTACAGCTCGGTTTCGACGTCGTCGGGGGTGAGCGCCTGCAGCGCCGCCACGGTGAGCGGCTCCATCTTCCACGTGCCGATGTAGCGTTCGCCAGGCTTCTTGCCGATCGCCGGGACTACGAACGTGACTTTCACTGCAGCACGCGCAGCTGTCTCGAACCCGGCGCGGTGCCCTCCCGCGGGGCTCCCGGTGGGACGAGGTCGGGAGCAGGGATGTCGGAGTTGTCGACCATGCGTTCCCGCGGGAACTGCGTGAACTTCTTGGCGTATCCCCGGTACCCGAACAGGTTGGTGATCCCCGACACCAGTGGCGCCCGGTCGAAGGGGGCAAGCCGCTTGGCGATGGCCGAGAGCTTGTACGTCTCGTCCCAGGCCCAGGTGATGCCTGCGTACAGCTCGTCCGGTGTCATCTTCTTGGGCTCGTACACCACGTGCTCCACGTCGTACATGGGCCACTCGCGCTCGATGATCCGGCCCTCCGCCTCGAGCTGGTGGTGGTAGGCGGTGTTCGGGAACGGGGTCAGGATCGAGTACCGCGGCAAGTCCATCTTCGTCTCCGAGACCATCTCGATCGTGCGCTCGAAGACGGAGGTGTCCTCGTCGTCGCCGCCGAAGGCGAAGCAGCCCTGTACGGCGATGCCGGCGTCGTGGAGCTTCCTCATGAGGACCGGGTAGCCGCCGACCTTGTTCACCCGCTTGTGGAAGAACTTCTGGGACTCCTCGTTGATGGACTCGAAGCCGATGAGCAGGCCCTGGCAGCCGGAGCGCTCGAAGAGCTTGATCATCTCGTCGTCGGAGCCGATGGCCGAGGTCACGAGCCCCATCCACTTCTTCTTCAGGGGGGCGAGCGCGGTGAAGAACTCCGTCGTCCACACCCGACCCGTGAGCAGGTTGATGTCCGGGATGGCCACGTACTTGCCGGGCAGGGCCTCGATCTCAGCGATGACCTCGGCTACCGGGCGCTTGTGGACGGTGGAACCGAACGCCGTCGGGTACGCGCAGAACGTACAGCCGAGGGCGCACCCGCGGACGACCTCCACCGTGTTGGTGGTGATGTAGCGATGCTTGTTGAGCAGGTCGCGTCGGGGAGTGGGCCGCCCGACGATGGTGTAGTCGGCGTTCTGTACGTAGCGAGGCTGGAGCTGTCCGGCGGCGAAGTCGCGGCACAGTCGCGGGAAGGTCTGCTCGGCGAAGCCGGTGACCACGGCGTCGGCGTGCTGCTGCGCCTCCTCCGGGAGCATCGTCGGATGGACGCCGCCGAGGACCACCGTACGACCCTGGGAACGGAACCAGTCCGCATAGGCGTACGCACGGGCCGCCGTGCCCGTGATCGCCGTGATGCAGATCAGGTCGGCGTCGCAGTCGAGCGGGATCGCCCCGGCGGTCTCATCGTGGATGACCAGTTCCGCGCCGAGCTCTTCCGGCACCAGCGCTGCCAGCGTCGTGAGCGTCAAGGGGGCGTAGTGGACGCCGATCCCGAAGCTGCCGTGGTAGCGGTGCATTGCACCGGCTGGAGCGAGGAACGCGATCTTCACTGGACCCTCCTGGGCCATCGGGGTGGACCACACTCTATGAGCGGTCCGTGGCGGGGGGTCGGCGGGGTGAGC